>JBBSDY010000512.1:0-3954 GCA_038240245.1 Polyangiales bacterium | reverse complement strand
GGGCTACAACGAACGAGCGGCCCGGAGTACACCTGGTCACGTGACCCCCGAGCTCCTTCAATCGCCACACCTGTCGAGGGAGGGATTCCGTCACGCATTCTTCACGCGCAGGGGCGGGAGCACGAAAGCTCCCTACGACTCGCTTCACTTCGGCCTGGTCGGGCACGACGGACGAGATCTCGCTGCCAACGTGCAAGCCGCCGCGGGCGCGCTCGGTGTGCCCGTCGAACGACTGTATGTCGTCACCCAGGTTCACGGCCGAGAGGTGATCGCCCTGCGTGGTGACGAGGCGCGCGATGAGGTTCAGGAGCGCAGGGCCGACGTCGTGCTCTCGCGCACCGCGGGCGTCGCGTGCGCCGTCAAGATTGCCGATTGTGTTCCCGTTCTCGTTGCCGACCGAAAGAGCGGCGCGGTGGCAGCGATCCACAGCGGGTGGCAGGGCACGGTCGCAAACGTCGTCGAAGCCGGCATCTGCGCGCTGCGAAGCGAGGTGGGAAAGCTTGGCGATCTCGTGGCGGCGATCGGTCCGCACATCGAGGTGTGCTGCTTCGAGGTCGGTGACGACGTGGCCCACGAGCTTGCCGCGCGAGCGGCCGGCGTCAACGTGATCGATCGCCACCGCGGGCCGCGTCCTCACGTCGATCTACGCAAGATCGTAAGGGCGCAGCTCGTCGCGCTCGGGGTCACCAACGCCTCGATCGACGACGTGCCCGGATGCACGAAGTGCGACGCCCATCGCTTCTTCTCGTTTCGCCGCGATCGCGAGGCCAGCGGCCGGCTCTTGTCGGCGATAGTGGCTCGGTCAGGCGAGTAGAGCGCGATCCACTTTCGCCCAGATGAGGGCTTCGTCGAGGTCAGCAAAGTATTGTGTGCGTACCTTGACGTTGGAAGCGATGCTCCGCGCGGTCATCACCACGGTGGTCAACACCTTCGTCCTTAGATTGGCTCCGATGAACCCGAGGTCGACCTTGTAGTCGCGATCGGTGAGCTGGGGACGATGCTGCACGGCGAACTGCTCACGCGCGTCGGAGCCGATGAATCCGAGCTCGCGCAAATCGAGGATGAACCGACAATCGATGCCGTGCGTCCAGTCGCCGAAGAGCACGGTGAGCTGGCGTGCATCGTCGGCAGAGACGTCACCTCGAAAGACGACGTAAATGACGTCGGGCAAGATGAACCGGGCCTCGTGAGAACCGACCAGCATTCCGAGGATGAAGCACCCTGCATGCCAGGGATTTGGCGGTCATCGGTTGGGCTGGTTCTTGCTTAACAGCCCGGGAAATACCCTGGAAACTCTGCGTGCCGCGGAATTCCGCGAGCTGGCCGCGGGATCCCGTGCGTTCCAGTCCTCACTCGGGTCGCTGAATGCCGAGCGCCTTGATTCGATCGCGAAGGGTCGACGGCCTGATCCCGAGTAGCTCCGCCGCACCGCCTTCACCGGCAATACGCCACCTGGTCTGGGCGAGAGCCCGAATCAAATTGTCGCGCTCGAGATCGCGTAGCTCGGCGGCCTTGAGGGGCATTCCCGTCATGGGCCGCTCGGGCGTGGGCGAGGCTTCGGGCCTGGTGGGAAGGTCGAGGCGCAAGGGTGGCACAGCGGAAAGGATCACGGCGCGCTCGATCACGTGCTGCAGCTCGCGAATGTTGCCTGGCCAATCGTAGTCCTCGAGCGCTTGCTTGTGAGCAACCGAAAGCTCGAGACCGCGCCGGCCCTGCGCCTGGGCATACGTCTTCAAGTAGTGCTCGGCGAGCAGGGCAATGTCTTCTTTGCGCTCGCGAAGCGGCGGCACGTCGATGGGGAAGACGCTGAGACGGTAGTAGAGGTCGGCGCGAAAGAGACCAGAGGCCACGTCGGCTTCGAGATCGCGGTTGGTCGCCGCGATGATCCTCACGTCGACGCGCCGTGTGCGATCGTCGCCCACCCTTTCGAACTCGCTCTCTTGCAGCACCCGCAGGAGCTTTGCCTGGAGCTCGAGAGGGATCTCGCCCACCTCGTCGAGAAAGATCGTCCCATTGTGGGCGAGCTGGAATCTGCCGACGCGATCGCGGATGGCGCCCGTGAACGAGCCCCGCACGTGCCCGAAGAACTCGCTCTCGAAGAGCTCCTTGGGAATGGAGGCGCAGTTGACCTTGACCAGCGGTCCGCTGGCACGTTTGCTCCTGCCATGGATGGCGCGCGCAAAAAGCTCCTTGCCGACACCCGAATCTCCACGGATGAGCACGGTCGCGGTCGTCGAAGCAACCGCGTCGACCACGTCGAGGGCGCGCATGAGAGCCGGGCTCGCGCCCATGATCTCGCCGAATTTTTGATCGGCCTGGATCTGCTCTCGCAGGTAGTCGCGCTCTTGCTCGAGCGAGGCTTTGAGCTGGCTCAGCTCGTGAAACGCCTTGCGCCGCTCGGCCTCGGATCTCTTTCGGGCGACGACGCTTGCCAGCATCTCGGCGATCAGCTTGAGACGTCCGGCAAAATCGTCAGGCACCCGGGTATGACCCTTCATGCGATGAAAGCTGATGTCGCCGATGACTTTTCCCTCGATGAAAAGAGGCACCGCCGCAATCACCTTGGCCCCGCTGCGTCCGAAGACCTGCCGCGCGCGCTCCTCGCGCTCGGCAATCGTCTCCGCGGAGATAACGATGGTCTTGCCGTCGACGATTTCGCTCACCGGCCAACCGAACTGCTTCGCGGGAACCTGCGTCTTGGCGGTATCGAAGCTGGGGACTCCAGTCGCGCACCACTCGTGCGCGCTGATGAGTCGGCCGCCGTCGTCCACAAACTCGATCAAGGTTCGATCGAAGAGCAGCGATTCGGAGACGGCGCGCAGCGCATCGGTGATTACCTCGTCGATGGCGTCGATCGGTGTGTTGATGAAGCGCGTCGACAGCCCGGCGATGAGCTGATCGAAGCGTAGCCGTTCGGCGAGGGCTTCATCGGTACGCTTGCGATCGAGCGCGCCGGCGAAGATCTCGGCTCCCAGGCGCAGGCAGGCGAGCACGTCATTGGACCAGGAACGGCCCTCGCTAGCCCGCGAAAAACCGACCATCCCAATGTTTTCCTGTCCGATCCGCAGCGGAATCAGCACCGCCGCGTGGGCACCAAACCCCGCGAGATGAGCCCGGGACGGGGGAGGAAGGTCGCCGGGGCTGGAAATCACGATGGCTTGCCCGGCCCTCAGACGAGGGAACGCCCAATCGTAGGTGGCCACCGGATAGGGCTCATTGGTACGCAGCATCGTGGGCAGACCCGGCACCAGCCACTGGTGGGTGAAGACGATGGTCGCTCCATCGTCGGAAAGCAGGCCAATGAACGTGTTGTCGATATCCAGGCCCTCGCCGAGCGAGCGCAGCGCGCCGGCGATTCCCTTGTCGATCTGCGACGACTGGAGATCGATGAAGCTCGCCGAAAGCTCGGAGATGAGCTCGCTGATGTGCAACCGTGTCGCCAAGGTGGCCTGCGTGCTGCGCAGCTCGGTGATGTCGACCACGATGACGGCCACGCCGGTGCAGCTCCCCGGCCCATCGTGGATGGGAACATAGTCGACGAACGCCTGTGCCCTCTTGCCATCGAGCTCGATTCCGAGCTCGGGCACGCCGCTCTCCATCACGCGCAAGAGGATGGGGCCCACATCCTGGGCGACCGCGGGCAGAAGGTGGCGAATGTCCTGCCCGATGTGCTCGGCGACCGTCTTCTGGTTGAACGCCGCCAGCGCGTCGTTGATCCGGACATAGCGCAGGTCACGGTCGAGAAGGGCTATCCCAACCGACCGGGAGCGAAACAGTGCTTCGAGCGCCTCCCTCTCCATCGACCGCTTCGCCGTTCGCCCCTCACATGATGGTCCATTTTGCATCAGGCAGGTGTCAAGGGTCAGCGTCTTTGGGTCATGCGGATCTTGTTGCCAGGGGGAGCGATCCCGACGACCATGGCCGCCCCATGCACCTACGAAGAGCTCTTGTTCC
>JBBSDY010000511.1:0-3956 GCA_038240245.1 Polyangiales bacterium | reverse complement strand
TTCTCGGCGCCGGCGAGATGGCCGAAGCGGCGGCCAAGCTACTCGTGAAGGGCGGGGCGAAGCTCCTCGTGGTCAACCGCAGTCCCGATCGGGCCGCCGAGCTGGCCGCCGAGTTCGGAGGGACGGCGATTGCGTGGGCCGACATGGCGAGCGCACTGGTGAAGGCCGACGTCGTGGTGACGAGCACGGCGGCGCAGGGTTTCGTGGTGACGCGCGCGATGACCGTGCAGGTGATGAAGGCGCGCAAGGGCCGCAGCCTGTTCTTCATCGACATCGCCGTGCCGCGCGACGTCGAGCCCACCGTCAACGAGCTCGACAACGTTTACGTCTACGACATCGACAACCTCTCCAACGTCGTCGCCGAAACGATGCGCGATCGGCAATCCGAGGCCGGACGAGCCGAGGAGCTGGTCGATCACGAAGCTTCGAACTTCGAGAGTTGGGCCGAAGCCCGCAACATGACGGGGACCATCGTTGCCCTGCGGGCCAAGGTGCGCGCCTCGCTCTCCACCGAGCTCGACAAGAGCCTCTCGGGGCGACTCAAGCACCTGCCCGACGCCGATCGAAAGGCCCTCGAGGCCATGATCGAAGCTGCGGTCAACAAGCTGCTGCACGGTCCGACCAGCCGCATCCGGGCGATGGCCGGCGATCCCCAGGGCGACGATCTGGTCAAGGCGCTCCACCACCTGTTTGACCTCGAGGAGATCGTGCGCCAGGTGGGCGACGCTGCCCCAAGCACGCCCGAGCAAGCCGAGCCTTCGGCCACCCTCGAGAAAAAGGCTCTCGGACGATGAACACGCGCCTGGTTCTCGCGACGCGGCGCTCCGCGCTCGCTCTGGCGCAGGCTCGCGCCTTTGCCCGCGATCTGGTGGCCCTGCACCCCGGTCTCGTGGTCGACGAGCTTCACGTCGTCACGACGGGCGACAAGATCACCGATGTTCCCCTCGCCCAGGTGGGCGGCAAGGGTCTCTTCACCAAGGAGATCGAAGAGGCCCTCGATCAAAAACAAGCCGACTTCGCCGTTCACTCCTTCAAGGACGTGCCGGCCGAGCTCGCCGACAGGTTCGTCGTCGCCTGCGTTCCGCGGCGCGAGGACGCGCGCGATGTCCTGGTCACCAAATCGGGCGCCAACCTGGCGGCGCTTCCCGCCGGCGCGCGCGTCGGCACCTCGAGCTTGCGGCGCGCCATCCAGCTTTCCCTTGCCCGGCCCGATCTCTCGATCGTTGCGCTGCGCGGCAACGTCGACACCCGCTTGCGCAAGCTCGACGCGGGAGAAATGGACGCCATCGTCCTCGCGCGCGCCGGTCTTGCGCGTCTCGGGCTCAGCGCGCGGATCACCGAGACCATCGATTCTCGCATCGTGATCCCGGCTCCTGGCCAGGGAGCCCTGGCCATCGAGTGCCGTGCCGGGGACGCGGCGACCCACGCGATTCTCGCCGGGCTCAGCGATCCCGAGACCGAGATCATCGTCGCCTGCGAGCGCGGTGTCATGGCCGCGGTGGGGGGCAACTGCAACGTGCCCTTCGGTGCCCACGCATGGCGAACGGGAGAGATCCTCGAGCTGCGCGCCATTCTCGCTGCGCCCGAGGGCACGGGCCTTCGGCGCACCACGCGCAACGTGCCATGGCCCAGAACCAAGGAGCAAGCGACCGAGGTCGGACGAGAAGCCGGCAAGGATCTCCTCGAATCGTGAGATAAGCGGGGGAAATGTCAAAGAAGGGCTACCTCGCGATCGTCCTGCACGCGCACTTGCCCTTCGTGCGGCACCCCGAGCACGCGCGAGCCATGGAAGAGCGCTGGCTCTTCGAGGCTCTGGCCGAATGCTACCTGCCCCTGTTGGGCGCGTTCGAGCGCCTGCATCGCGGTGCGATCCCCTTCGCGCTCACCATGTCGCTGACGCCGCCGCTCGCGGCCATGCTCCGCGACGATCTGCTGCAGCGGCGCTTTCACGATTACCTGGGACGCATCGAGCGGCTCGCTGAAAGGGAGACGAGTCGTCTGCAGGGCGACGAGCGCTTTCGCCCCGTTGCGCAGTTTTACGTGGAGCACCTCTCGGAAGTGCGGCGTACCTGGGACCGCATTCGCGGCGACGTGGTGGGGGCGCTGGTGTCGCACGCCGACGCCAAGGAGATCGAGCTCATCTCGTGCGCCGCGACCCACGCGTATCTGCCGGGCCTCTTGTCCACGCGGCGCGCGCTCAAGGCCCAGCTACGTCTCGGCATGCGCGCATTCGAGCACCTCACCGGACGCAGGCCGCAAGGTATCTGGCTGCCCGAGTGCGCCTACGCGGCCGAGTTCGACGCCGACATTGCGCAGGCCGGCTTTCGCTACACCATCGTCGATGCGCACGGCGTGGCTTTCGCCAGGCCGCGCCCCCCCTTCGGTGTTCATGCTCCCATCGCATCGAGCGCAGGGGTCGTTTTTTTTGCGCGCGATCCCGAGTCGAGCAAACAGGTCTGGTCGCGCCACGAAGGCTATCCCGGTGACGTGTACTACCGTGATTTCTACCGCGACGTGGGCTTCGACCTTCCCACCGAATACCTGGGCGACGAGGTGGGCCCGTTCGGGGCGCGCACGATGACCGGGCTCAAGTACCATCGAATCACTGGAGACACCGACGACAAGGCGCCCTACCAACCGGGCGTCGCGCTCGAGCGCGCGGCGGTGCACGCTGCCAATTTTCTCCAGAATCGCATCGCGCAGGTCGATCGTCTGGCGGGCGATCTTCCGGCGCCGCCCATCGTCGTGGCGCCCTACGATGCCGAGCTTTTTGGCCACTGGTGGTTCGAGGGTCCAAGCTTTCTCGAAGGTTTTTTTCGACAGCTCCACAAGATGAGGCTCTCGGGCAACGAGACGCTCGAGGCGACCACGTTGCATGGCTACCTCGACCGTCATCCGGTGATGGTGCGCGCAACGCCGTCGGCCTCCTCGTGGGGAGCGGGCGGGTACGGCGGGGTGTGGGTCGGTCCGGAGTCATCCAAGGTCTGGCGGCACCTCCACCACGCGGGCAGGTACGTGGCGTGGATTCTCGATCGCCATCGCACAGCGGACGGAGAAAGGGGCAGGGCGGTCGACCAGATGATCCGCGAGCTGCTCTTGCTGCAGTCGAGCGACTGGGGCTTCATCATCACCAACGAGACCGTGGCACCGTATGCCTGGGCCCGCATTCGCGCGCACGTGCACCGCCTGCGTCACCTCGGCTATCTCATCCAGAAACCGAGCTTCGAACCGGCCGATTCTGCGTTTCTCGAGAGCGTGTCATCGCGCGACAATTTCCTGGCCGATCTGCCGAGCGAGGCGTTGCGCTCGGCCTACGATTGAAATAAAAGTCTCCGCCATGGCGAAACCCTCCGCTCCCAGCGGCTTTCGTGATTTTTTGCCCGAGCAGTTTCGGCGTCGCGCCGAGCTCGTCGCGAAGATCCGCCACGTTTACGAGTCTTTCGGTTTTCAGGGGATGGAAACGCCGGCCCTCGAAAACCTGGCGGTGTTCCAGGGCAAGGGCGGCGGCGAGAACGAGAAGCTGATGTTCCAGGTCGTCAAGCGCGGTGCGGATCTCGCGCGCGCCCTCGAGAAGGGCGGCGGCGAGCTCTGTGACATGGGGCTTCGCTTCGATCACACCGTCCCGCTGGCGCGCTATTTCGCCACCCATCGCGCCGAGCTCCCCGCGGTCTTCAAGCGCTACCAGCTCGGCCCCGTGTGGCGTGCCGAGCGCCCGCAGCGCGGTCGCTACCGAGAGTTCATGCAGTGCGACATCGACGTGCTGGGCTCGTCGTCGACGATGGTCGAAGCCGAGGTCATCCTGGCAACCGCGACGGCGTTCGCCGCGATTGGCTTTCCCGAGATCACCGTCCGCCTCAACTCGCGGCCACTGCTCGAGATGCTCGTCCTGTCTTTCGGAGTGCCGCCGTCGCACACGAACGCGGCGTTCGTGGCCATCGACAAGCTCGATAAGGTGT
>JBBSDY010000510.1:0-3957 GCA_038240245.1 Polyangiales bacterium | reverse complement strand
CTGCGGCGACAAGTTCGGCATTTCCCGCGAACGAGTGCGGCAGCTCGAGGCGCGGCTCACCGGACGACTGCGCGAGTACCTGAAGACCGAGCTCGGCGACGCCGTGACCTGAGCGTGGCGGGCGTTCTCTACGTCGTCGCAACACCGATCGGGAACCTGGGTGACCTCACGCTTCGTGCGATCGAGACGCTGCGCTCCGTCGATCGCATCGTGGCCGAGGACACCCGCCGAACGCGCACGCTCCTGACGCATCTGGAGATCGAAAAGAAGCCACTGTCTTCGCTGGAAGCGCACGCCACGGCGCGCGATGTCGAACGGGTGGTCGGTTGGTTGCGCGTGGGAGAGCACGTCGCCCTGGTCACCGACGCCGGGGTTCCGGCGGTGAGCGATCCGGGGTCCGCGCTGGTTCAGGCGGCGATCGGCGAGGGCATCCGCGTGGTGCCCATTCCGGGAGCCTCCGCGCTCACCGCGGCGGTGGCCGCAGCCGGGATTGTCAGCGACGGCTTTCGCTTTTTTGGATTCTTGCCGCGTGCTGGCTCGGCGCGCGCGGATGTGCTCGCCGTCGTGCTGGCCACGCCCGAAGCGGTGGTGCTCTTCGAATCTCCGCAGCGGCTCGCCGCCACGCTGACCGAGCTGGCCGGGCTTTGCCCCGACCGCTCGCTGGTCGTCGCGCGCGAGATGACGAAAATCCACGAAGAGTTCATCCGCGGAACGGTGGCCGAGGTGGCCGCCCACGAGCGCGAGTGGCTCGGCGAGGCGACCCTCGTGCTCGGGCCCGACAGCGCCGCGGGCTCCCACGCGCCGGTGGGTGACGCGGAGATCGACGAGCGCATCGACCAAGAGCTGGCGCGCGGCGAGTCATCGAAGAACGCGGCGCAGCGCATCTCGGCCTGGGCGGGGCGGTCGCGTAAGGAGATTTATCAGCGCATCATCGTGCGGCGGGGAGGGGATTGACCGCCAAGGCGACGACGAGGGGATTGACCGCCAAGGCGACGACGAGGGGAGGGGATGAACCGCCAAGGCGCCAAGGCCGCCAAGATTTTGTTTTGGGGGTTACTCGGCTGGGGCTTCGCTGGGGGTGTCGGTCGGGGAGTCTGTGGGGCTTTGGGCTTCGGGGGTATCGGATGCTTCTGCCGAGGCGTCCGCGGTGTCGGGGGTTCCAGGGATGGGAACGGAGTTGCCTCCCGGACAGAGGGTGCCTTGCTGGAAAGCGCTCTTTTTAGTCGTCTGCACCCGAACGAAAAAGTCGGCGCAGGTGTCGTTTTGAATCCAGATGATTTCGCTGTTCACGCAGCGGACGATGCAGGTGTTCCCGGCGCAGGTGGAGAGACCCTCGCCGTCGGCATTGAATCCGACGGAGATGTCCGGGTACGTCGGAGTGAAACCAAGGTGATGGGCCAGGAGGTATTGCTTGCCTCCCGGAAAAGGTAAAATGCCACTCGTGGGGGGCGACGATTCGTACGTCGCGCTTGCCGGATCGCCCGAGCCGCCCGTGTAAAGCTCGGGGGGATTGTCTTCGGGGGAGTTCTTGCAAGTTGCGCCACACCCTGTCGGGGCGAGCGACGACGCTGCGGCGAGGGCAAGGGCCAGCCGAGCGACGGCGAGCCGACTATCCGAGCAGCTTGACCGCTTCTTTTGCATGGTAGGTCAGGATGAAATCCGCGCCCGCTCGGCGGATGGAGGTGAGCACTTCGAGGATGGCACGCTTTTCGTCGATCATGCCCGCCGCCGCGGCGGCCTTGATCATCGAATATTCGCCGCTCACGTTGTAGGCGCCGAGGGGAAGGTTGGTGGCCCCGCGCAGCCTGGCGATGACATCGAGGTAGGCGAGCGCGGGCTTGACCATGAGAAGATCGGCGCCCTCTTCTTCGTCGAGGGCGGCCTCGCGAAGTGCCTCGCGCGCGTTGGCGGGATCCATCTGGTAGCCGGCGCGATCGCCGAACTTGGGGGCGCAATCGGCAGCCTCGCGAAACGGGCCGTAGAAGCACGAGGCGTATTTGACGGCGTACGAGAGAATCGCCGTCTCGATGAACGACTCGGCGTCGAGCGCCGCGCGAATGCGGCCCACGCGACCGTCCATCATGTCGCTCGGCGCGACGACGTCGGCGCCGGCTTTCGCGTAAACGAGCGATGCCTTAGCGAGCGCCTCGAGCGTGGCATCGTTGTCGACCTCGAGGACGCCGCGGCGGTTCTTGCGAAGAACGCCGCAGTGTCCGTGATCGGTGTACTCGTCGACGCACACGTCGGCGATCACCAGCAGATCGGGAGCCGCCTCTTTCATCGCCGCGACGGCGCGGGGCACGGGTCCGTCAGGATCGTAGGCGGAGCTGCCGGCGGCGTCTTTGGTTTTGGGCAGGCCGAAGAGCAGAACACCTCCCAGGCCGAGCGCCATCGCCTCGCGCGCCTCGGCGGCGGCGGCGCTCACCGGGAGCTGCGAGACGCCCGGCATCGTGGTGACGGGGCGCGGCTCGCTGATGGCCGCCGAAAAAAACAGGGGGTAGATGAGATCGCCGGGATCGAGCGCCGTTTCGCGGGCGAGGGCGCGGATGGCCGCCGTCTGGCGCAGGCGTCGCGGTCGGGCGATCGGAAAGGGCATCGCCCAAGGGATAGCACGGGGCGCCGCTCACGACGACGCTTCGAAGCGCCCGACCGAGTCCCAGGGGAGCTCCCACGGGATGAGCAACGGTCACGCGCAAAATGCGGTTGCGCGATACACCCAGGGAGGCCCGAGGGGTAAGGTGGGCAGGTGACCAAGGGCAAGGTTTACCTGATCGGAGCCGGTCCCGGCGATCCGGAGCTCATCACCCTGCGCGGCGTGCGGGCGCTCGGTCTCGCCGACGTCGTGCTCTACGACGCGCTGGCCCACCCCGCACTCTTGAAGCACGCCCGCGCGGGCGCCGAGCTGCGCAGCGTCGGCAAGCGATACGGAGAGGACAGCTTCTCGCAGGATGCGATCAACTCCGAGCTCGTCGATCTGGCTCGCGCCGGCAAGATCGTCGCCCGGCTCAAGGGGGGCGATCCGCTGCTCTTCGCGCGCGGCGCCGAGGAAGTCGAGACGCTGTCTCATGCGGGCATACCGTTCGAGATCATCCCGGGGATCCCCTCGCCGACGGGCGCCGCCGCGTACGCCGGCATCTCGCTGACCCACCGCGATCTGTCATCGAGCGTCGCCTTCATCACCGGCACCGAGAGTCCGGGCAAGGAGCGAACGGCGCACGACTGGTCGAAGCTCGCCACCGCAACGCAAACCTTGTGCGTAATCATGGGCATGAAACGCCTCGGCGAAATCACCAGCGCTCTCGTCGCTCACGGGCGCGATCCTGCCACGCCTGCCGTCGTGGTTCAGTGGGGCACCTGGCCCCGTCAGCGGGTGCTCGAAGGCACTGTTGCGGACATCGCCGGACGCGCCGAGCTCGAAGGCATCGCCAATCCGGCGGTGGTCGTCATCGGTGAGGTGGGAAGACTCCGCGACAGGATGCGATGGTTCGACCAGCTCCCCTTGTTCGGCAAGCGCATCCTCGTCACACGGCCCGGGCATCAGGCGGAAGACACGGCCCGCGCCGTGCGAGAGCGCGGCGCCGAGCCGGTGGTCGTGCCCGCCATCGAGATCGTCGCGCCCCCCGATGTCCAGGCCTTCGCGAGGTGCCTCGACGATCTCGGGAGCTATGACGTCGTGGCGTTCACCAGCGCCAACGGTGTTCACCGCACGATGGACGCGCTGCGGGCGTCACGCCGGGATGCGCGTGCGTTCGGTCGCGCCATGGTGGCCGCGATCGGTCCGGGCACCGAGAGCGCCTTGCTGCGCAGCGGCGTCGTCGCTGACGTGGTTGCGACCGAGTTTCGCGGTGAGGGCCTGGCGGCCTCCATCGTGGAGGCGCTCGCCAGACGCCCGTCAATGGGGGCAAGGGTCTTGCTGTTGCGCGCCCTGGTCGCGCGCGACGCGCTGCCCGCGATCTT
>JBBSDY010000509.1:0-3959 GCA_038240245.1 Polyangiales bacterium | reverse complement strand
GAGCGCCCTCTCGAGGACGCCAAGCTGCGCCTCACCAAGGCCGACGACAAGTCCAACCCTCGCCTCAACCCGAAGAACCTCATCGCTTCGCTGGTGGGCCCCTACCAGATCCAGCAGGTCGTCACGCACTGGCAGGACGCCGAGGCCGACGTCGATCGTGAAGCGGTCGATCGCTGCCAGACGTGCCACATGGGCGCCGACAGCGGCAACTACGCCGACGCCGGCCTGCCGCGGCAATTTCGCACGCATCCTTTTCGCAAGACGCTCTTCACTGCGCACCCCGTCGAGAAGTTCGGGTGCACCGCGTGCCACCAGGGCCAGGGCCGCGCGACCGACGCGCTCGCTCACTCGCGCTCGCAGCTCGCCGAAACGTCGATCACCGGCCCGCGCTGGGTGCTCGAGGGCGATCCGTTTTGGGAAGACTTGCTCTACCCGGTGGGTCAGCTCCATCACGTGGCCATCGACGCCGAGAACGATTCGTTTCAGATCAAGATCGGATCGGGCGACTGGCAGACCATCGAGATCCCCCGGAAGAGCCCAGCTACCGTGCACGAGATGGAAGACGCGCGCGGGGGCAAGGCGCTGTCCAAAAAGGATCACCGCACGTACGTCGACTACAAGGGCGAGACCGAGCTGTTTGCCAAGCTGCAAGAGCTCCTGGCCGCCGGCGTCGACAAGGATGATGCGCAGACGTGGCACGCCGTTGCGCGCAAGACCGACAACCGCGTCGAGCTAGGCATCGAGCAGAACGACGCCGCCAGCGTCATCGATCCGAAGCAGCGCCCCAAGGTTCGGCTCAAGTTCCCCAAGCCCGGCACGGCCGAGCTTCTTGGCTTCCCCGGGGTGACCGAGCTCGACCACGGCGTGCAGCTCTATGTTGCGCCCGAGCCGCCCTCGGCTCCGGTGCGCTCCGAGGGCGCGGAGAGCTGGGACAAGAACGGCCGCTACACGCCGCCCAGCGCGCGCAAGGGTCTTCAGCTCACGCCGGATTTTCGCGATCGTTTCATTCAAGCCATCCCCGAGCTCGAGAGCGGGTGCCTGAGGTGCCACGGGGGCGACGTCGATCTTCGACCGCACAGCTCGAAGGCCAAGTTCATCGTCTCCAAGCTCGAGCGCCAGAAGGCCGAGGTCGAGAAAAAGTCCGATCCCGTGGCCTACGTCAAGGCGCACAAGGGATCCGAAGATCTTCCCGAGATGCTCCCCGATCCCTCCAGCGAGGTCGATCCCGTTCCGCTTCTCACCGAGGGTCGTTACCTCTTCAAGAAGCTCAACTGCACGGGTTGCCACATCCTCGACGGTTTTCCCGGCAACCGCAATGCGGGCCCGCAGCTCAACGACATCACCGCCAAGGTGTCTCCCGACTGGATGCTCAAGTGGGTGCGCTACCCGCGCGCGTGGCGCCACAAAACGCGCATGCCCAACTTCTGGCCGGCGCCGATCGATCCGGCGTCCAAGCTCCCCTACGCGGAGTCGGCTCCCGAGTACACCAAGTGGGAAGCCAACATGAAGACCGAGTCGCTCGCCATCTCGGCGTACCTCGTCGAGCGCAGCGAGCGCCCCGAAACGCGTCCCGGCAGCAAGGGCAACGAGAAGCCCCTTGGCCCGACGATCAAGGGCTACGGCAACGTCGACGGCGCCAGCGCCGACAAGGGAAAGCAGTACTTCGACTCGTACGGGTGCCGCGGCTGCCACGTGACCAGCGAGGACAATCCGCCGACGCCGTGGCGCAACCGCGAGCGCGACGTGGCTCCCTCGCTCGCCAACGTCGGCAGCAAGATGAGCACCGACTGGCTCACCTACTGGATCGAAGACCCCACACGGTACTGGCACGACACGCGGATGCCCAAGCTGCGGCTCTCGCGCGTCGAGGCGGCCAGCATCGCGCAGTACTTGATGACGCTGAAAGACGAGCCGAAAGACTCGGCCCAGGTGGCGCCTGACGAGGCCAGTGTTCTTGCGAGCTCGGCCCGGCGCAAAGAGAAAATCGCCTGCACCGTGGTGGCGCCCGATGCGGTGCTCGAGCGCGACAAGTGCGGCGAGAAGCTCATCGCCTATTACGGCTGCTTCGGGTGCCACAACATCGCCGGCTTCGAGAACTACGCACCCATCGCGCCCGAGCTTTCGGGCTGGGCCAAGAAGGACACCAGCAAGCTCGACTACGGCTACGCCATCGACGACCACCACCAGCAAACGCACGAGACGTTCTTGACGTGGAAGCTCGACTCGCCGCGCATCTACCGGCGCGACCGCATCGAGCTGCGCATGGCCGACTTCGACCTCTCGCCGCGCGAGATCCGCGCCCTCACGGTGTTCGTGATGGGTCTGGTCGAAAGCAAGCCCTTGCCCGAGCACAACCCCACCACCCAGCCCGAGTACGCCTCGCTGCTCGAGGGACGCCAGCTCGTCGATGACTACAACTGCCGGGGGTGCCACGTCATCGAAGATCGCGGCGGCGACTTTGGCGCCGCGGTGAAGGTCGAGCACCAGCAGAACTCGCCGCCGTTCCTCACCGGCGAGGGCATGCGTGTGCAGCCCGAGTGGCTCTTCAATTTCGTGCGCGATCCGCAGAAGAACGCGATTCGTCCGTTCTTGCATCCCGAATGGGTCTACGGCGACGGCAACGTGCCGGGCGACAAGCTCCAGGTGCGCATGCCGACGTTCCCCTTCACCAGCGAGCAGACCACGGCGATCGTTCGCTACTTCGCTGGGTGGGACGGTCAGGAATATCCCTACCAGACGGCGCACACGCACACCCCCACCACCGAGCAGAAGCTCTTCGTTGCCACGCACATGAATTCGGCGCAGCACGCCAACTGCGTGAGCTGCCACTTCGTGGGCGACTTCCCGCTCCAGCGCGGCAAGGACGACTTGCAGAAGATGGCGCCCAACCTGGGTAACGTCTCGCGCCGTCTTCGTCCCGAGTGGGTCAAGGCCTGGCTCACGGCGCCGATGAACTGGCTGCCTTACACCAAGATGCTCACCCTGTGGAGCGATCCTTACGGGCCGCCCCTCGGGTGGGACAAAGTCGGCGTCACGCCCGCGCCCAAGAGTGGCGAGGACCAGGTCGATCTCGTGCGCGAGTTCCTCTTTACGTTGCAGCCCGATTCGGTGTGGCCCAAGCCCGGCGATGAAGCCAAGAGCCAGATCGTGCAGGGCGGCGCGAGCAGCGACGAGGGACCGAGCGCGCAGGCCGACAAGCTCGACAAGAACGGCAAGGCCATCAAGCCCGGCAAGCCGAAGCCCGCGCCCAAGAAGCACGGGGCCCTGACGCCCACCGGCACCACCGGATAGCGCTCGCTCACAGCGGGTAGGGCGAGCTAGGGTTCTTTTCTCAGCACGGCCTCGAAGTCGCGATCGAGGACGGTCTTGCGGTTGTTGCTGGCGGCGTAAGCGACGGCCTTGTCGCACAGCGCGCGCAGGTGACGCGAGAGCACGTCGGTGACACCGTCGGACCACGTGCTCATGCCGCCGCGCGCCTTGACGTACGCCTTGAGCTTCGAGACGACGATGAGCACATCTTCGGGCAGCGGCTCGTCGGGCGATGCTCCGCTGACGACGCGGCGGCGGGTTTGGGTGTCATCGGTCATGCGCTCTTCCTTGGGTTCGGGCTCGTCTTGCTCGGCCTCGAGCTCCTTCATGAATGCGTCGCGCGTCGGCGCCCGCGCCGTCTCGGCCCACGCATCGCGGTGTCGCAGGACGGGCACGTGCGCATCCCAGCAGGGCACCGAGCAGAAGAAGAGCGCGGTCTTCTTGCGGTTGCACGTCGAGATGCTGCACTGGTAGTACTCGGACGCGAACGCGATCGGCTTGCGGCACGTGGTGCAGAGCTTGAACTGCGGGGGGGGGATGGGAATCGGAGTCACGGCGAGGGGGCCTAGCTTGCCCGAGGAGCGAACGTCTGCACAAGGCGGAAAACTGGACCGCGACCGCGACCGCGACCGCGACCCCGACCCCGACCG
>JBBSDY010000508.1:0-3971 GCA_038240245.1 Polyangiales bacterium | reverse complement strand
CGCCAGATCATGATCGACATCGATCCGCCGCGCCTGTGGGCGTGGGGCCTTTCGCCGCGTGACGTCACCGCGGCAATTGCACAGCAGAACGTCATCCTGCCGACCGGCACGGCCAAGATGGGGACGAACGAATACCCCGTTTTGATGAATTCGAGCCCCGAGCTCATTCAAGAAATGGGCGATCTACCCATCAAGACCGACCACGGCACGACGGTCTACGTGCGCGACGTCGCCAACGTTCGCGACGGGTATGCGCCGCAGACGAACATGGTCCACGTGGAGGGACGCCGCTCGGTGCTCATGTCGGTGCTCAAAAACGGCGGCGCCAGCACGCTCGACATCGCTGCCCACATCCGCGCCATGCTCCCCAGCATCATCACGAAGTTGCCAAAAGAGCTCAAGGTGACGCTCCTTTTCGATCAATCGGTGTTCGTGCGGGCGGCGATCGACGGCGTGGTGAAAGAGGCGGTCATCGCCGCGGCGCTCACCGCGTTCATGATTCTGCTTTTTCTCGGAAGCTGGCGGGCCACCGTGGTGGTCATCGTTTCCATTCCTCTGTCCATTCTGGTGTCGATCGTGGCGCTCTACGCGCTCGGGCAGACGCTGAACGTGATGACGCTGGGAGGCATGTCGCTCGCCGTGGGAATTCTGGTCGACGACGCCACCGTTGAGATCGAGAATATCCACCGCAACATGGCGCAGAAAAAGCCGATTCTTCGGGCCATTCTCGACGGCGCGCAAGAGATCGCCGTGCCGGCTTTCGTCTCGACGCTGTGCATCTGCATCGTATTCGTTCCCGTGGCGCTCATCACCGGGGCGGCGCGATCCCTCTTCGTTCCGCTGGCGATGGCGGTCGTCTTCGCGATGCTGACGTCGTACCTCCTGTCGCGAACCCTGGTCCCTACCCTGGTTCGGTACCTTCTCGCGGGCGACGCGGCCCGCTACGCCGAGGGGCATCACGGACCGGCCGGCAAGGGCGTGGCAGCCCGCATCTTCGGCGCGTTCGATCGCGGGTTCGGCCGGCTACGAACCTGGTACGGAAGCTGGCTCGCCTTGGCCCTGGTGCGCCGGCCGATGGTGGTGGGTGGTTTTACCGTCTTCGTCGTCGCATCGTTGTCGCTCTTCGGGCTCATCGGTCGCGATTTTTTTCCGAGCGTGGACGCCGGTCTGGTGAAGCTCCACGTGCGGGGCCCGCCAGGGACACGCATCGAGGAGAGCGAAAGGCGGCTGATCGACGTCGAAAACACGATCCGCGAAGTGGTGCCGGCACGCGAGATCAAGACGATGATCGACGTCATCGGCACGCCCTACAGCGGGCTCAACCTTTCGCTCAGCGAGGGCGCGCTGATTTCTCCTGCCGACGGCCAGATCCTCATCGCCCTCTCCGAGCACCATGCACCCACCGGTGAGTACGTGCACAAGCTGCGGCAAACTCTCGCCGAGCGCTACCCGGACACCACCTTCTTCTTTCTCGCCCCCGACATCTCGACGCAGGTGCTCAACTTCGGGCTCGCGGCGCCCATCGACGTGCAAGTCGTCGGCGCTCCAGGAGACGACGAGCACACCTACGCCGCGGCAGAAGAGATCGCCGCCCGGCTGAAGGGGATCCCCGGCGCGGCAGACGTCCACTTGGCGCAGGTCGTCAGGCAACCCGAGCTGCGCATCGACGTCAACCGCACGATGGCCGAGCTGGCCGGGGTAACCCAGCGTGACGTGGCCAACGACGTGCTGGGCTCGCTCTCTTCGAGCTCGCAGGTCTCGCCGACCTATTGGCTCGATACCAAGCGAAGCGTGCAATACCTGGTGGCGGTGCAGACACCGCAATACTCCAACTCGTCGATCGAGGCGCTCGACAACACACCGGTCTCGGTGGGAGCAGGCAAAGCTCCGCAGCTGCTTTCGAACATTGCCACTATCTCGCGCACGAAAGGGCCGGTCAACATCACCCACTACAACGCCACCCGAACCTACGACGTTCAATGCAACGTCGACGGTGCTGACCTCGGCAGCGTGGCGAGTGCGGTCGATCGCGTGGTCAACGACGTAAAGGGGCATTTGCCGCGCGGAGCGGTCGTGCGCGTCAAGGGGCAGGCCGAAAGCATGATGTCGTCGTTCCGGGGGCTGGGGTATGGCCTGGTCTTCGCCGTCTTGCTCGTCTACCTGCTCATGGTCGTCAATTTCCAGTCCTGGCTCGATCCGTTCGTCATCCTGATGGCGCTACCCGGCGCGCTTTCGGGCATCGCGTGGATGCTCCTGCTCTCGCGCACCACGTTGAGCGTACCAGCGCTCATGGGGTCCATCATGTGCGTCGGGGTGGCCACCGCCAACAGCATCCTCGTCGTCACGTTTGCCAACGAGCAGCGCGCCCATGGGCGAGACAGCAAGGACGCCGCGCTGGCGGCAGGGATGACGCGACTTCGCCCGGTGATCATGACCGCGCTGGCGATGATCATCGGAATGCTCCCCATGTCGCTCGGTCTGGGCGAGGGCGGAGAGCAGAACGCACCCCTTGGCCGCGCCGTCATCGGAGGGCTCTTGCTGGCCACGGCAACTACGCTCTTCTTCGTCCCCGTCATGTATTCGATCTTGCGAAAAAGGGCGCCCGTCGAAGACGCCGAGGTTAAAGCGCTATGATTCAGCTCGATCCCAACCTCTCGCGACCCTCCATCGACGGCGCTGCAACGCCCAAGGCGAACGACCCGAGCGATCTTGGTTTTGCCCTTCCCCAGCCTGCGCGCGTTTCCCGGGGCAGGATGCTTTTGCTGGGCGCAGCCGCGATCGTGGTTCTCGCGGCGGCGTTCGCGATTGGCTTTCTGCCGATGTACCGCCAGAGGCAAGCGCTCCAGGCGAGCGTCAAGTCGGGCGCCCCGGTGACTCTCCGCGTCGAGGTGGTCAAGCCTGCGCAAACATCGAGCGAGCGCGCGTTCGGTCTTCCCGGAAGCGTGCAGGCTCTCGAAGAGACCATCGTCTACCCGCGGGCCAGCGGCTACTTGCGAAAGTGGCACGGCGACCTGGGGGACAAGGTCACCGAAGGAGACCTGCTGGCCGAGATCGACACCCCCGAGATCGATCAACAGATCGCCCAGGCGCGCGCCGAGCTCGCGCAGGCCGAGGCGGGGCTCGCCCAGGCCAAGGCGAATTCGGGCTTTTCGAAGCAGAGCCTCGAGCGCTACGAGAAGCTCGCCCCGGCAGGCGTCGCATCGCAAGAGGAGCTCGAGAAGACCCGAGCCCAGGCCGACGTCTCGATCGCCAACGTGTCCGTCGCGAGCGCCAATGTCGAGGCGCAGCGGGCCAACATCCAGCGTTTCGCGCAGCTCAAGTCCTTCGCGCGCGTCCTGGCTCCGTTCTCGGGCACGATCACCGCGCGCACCGTCGAGCGCGGAGCGCTGGTGACCGCCGGCTCGAGCTCGCCCCTGTTCAAGATCTCCGCGACCGATCCCGTGCGTGTCTTCGTTCAGGTGCCTCAGGACGTGGCGTCGAGCGTCCACGTGGGCGAGACGGCGCAGGTGTCGGTCCGTGAATTTCCCGGCCGCACATTCGAGGGGCAAATCGCGCGTTCGGCGGGCTCGCTCGACGCAACGACGCGGACGATGACGACCGAGGTTCGTGTACCCAATCCCAAGGGCGAGCTTCTTTCGGGCATGTACGCCGAGGTTGCGCTCAAGCTGCCGGCGTCGCATCGCGTTTTCGAAGTGCCCGCCACCGCCCTGCTGAACGACGCGAAGGGGTTGCGAGTCGCCGTCGTCGGAGCTGACGCCTGCATCCGGCTCGTCCCGGTCGTCATCGAGCGAGACACCGGATCGACCATCGAAATCGCCAGTGGCCTCGATGGATCAGAGCGGGTGGTGAAGCTGGCGAGCGCGCAGCTCACCGACGGTACCCCGGTCGACGTCGCACACTAACTCTTCTGCGCGGCCGAGATCGCGCTATGCTCGCGCCGCGGTTTCCATCAGCGAACGCACGGGCGCCGT
>JBBSDY010000507.1:0-3974 GCA_038240245.1 Polyangiales bacterium | reverse complement strand
GATCGTCTTTTCGGGGATCGATTTCTTCCAGGTGTCGCTGTACCTGTTTCTCAAACGCTGGAACTGGCTCGCCGCCTGCTACGTCGAGCTCGACGGCAAGGGGCGTCAGCGCGAAGAGATCATCGCTCTTCTTCAGGACCGCACGCGACCGCTGCTACGCAACACGACGCCGTGACCTCGCGGCGCGACCTCTCTCACAGCCCGAGCGCGCGCAGATCGAGCTTGTCGCCGCGAATGGGCGGACAGAAGTAATACCCGCCGGTCACCGCCCGGGTGAAGGCCATCAAGCCATCGACGATGCCGTCATCACGGCCCGCCATGCGGCGCAACTGCCGCTCGAAGCGGTCGAGTGATTCGCCGTAGGCGACGAAATAAAGCCCGTGCTCGGCAATGCCGCCGTAGGGCATCGATCGGCGCAGCACGAACGACGGGGGATCGAACGACTCCTGCGCGGTGCGCTTCACGTGAGCCGAAAGGGGCGCATCGGCAATCTCTTCGTTGTCGTCGAGCCTGCGTCCCACGATGCTCTCGCGCGTCGCCTGGCTCATGGCCTGGGCAGCGAGCAAATCGTGAATCCACCGCTGCACGGCCACGAAGCTCGAGCCGTCGAGCCCGGGACCGCGGCCATCGACAATCGCCGCCGCAACGGCCAGATCATCTTTTGGGTTTTCGGTTCCATCCTCGAAACCGCTGAGATCCCTGCCTGACCGGTAGCCGAAGCCGTCGACCTCCTCGACCACGCGAAGCGCGTCGCCCAGCATCGCGGCGAAGGCTCTTCCCGCATCGAATGCCACGCCTCGCTCGGCATGCGTAAAGACGGCCCAGAGGGCTTCTTGCGTCCGGGGAAAGAGCGCGAGATCGCCCGGAAACGCGCGGAGTCCCTCGATGGGCCCATTCTGGGCCACGAGGGGCGCGCCGAATCCCACCACCACATTCGGATCGCGCTGCCAGGACGCCAGACTGACCAGGGCCGTCGACGGATCGGTCCCGGGGCTCAAACCGAAGGTCACGAAGCGGGCGGCGGGCGGGACGGGGGCCAAAATGGCGGGCTGACAAGGAGGGGACATGGCTCAGTCGTGTGCGCCGGCGTCGTTCGCGCCGGGACAGTTTCGAACTATATCTGTAGCAAAGTCGATGACTCCCGTCGCCCGGCGGTGGCGTGGGTGCGGGTTGCTTCCCGGGCGCTGCCGGGGTAGACCGGTGGGCCCAACCAGGCCCCCTCCGTTTCGCGGAATCTCGGCTCATTTCGCCGGTTTTGACGGGCCGACCAGCATCCTCGCGAAAGAACCGCATGGCAGACGAATCGAACACCAACATCCTGCAAAACAAGCCCGTCAGCCTGCAGGACGAGATGCGCTCGTCGTACCTCGACTACGCGATGAGCGTCATCATCGGCCGCGCCATCCCCGACGCGCGCGACGGCCTGAAACCCGTTCACCGCCGCATCCTCTATGCGATGCACGAGCTCAAGCTCTCGGCGACCCAGCCCTACAAGAAGTGCGCAAAGGTCGTCGGCGAGGTGCTGGGCAAGTACCACCCGCACGGTGACGCCTCGGTTTACGACGCCCTGGTTCGCATGGCCCAGGATTTTTCGATGCGCCACATGCTCATCGACGGCCAGGGAAACTTCGGCTCGGTCGACGGCGATCCTCCCGCGGCCTACCGCTACACCGAGTCGCGGCTATCGCGCATCGCGGCCGAGCTGCTCGCCGACATCGAGAAGAACACCGTCGACATGCAGCCGAACTTCGACGACTCGGAGCAAGAGCCGCTCGTTCTGCCAGCGCGTCTGCCCAACCTGCTCATCAACGGCTCGAACGGGATCGCGGTGGGCATGGCCACCAACATCCCGCCCCACAACCTGGCCGAGATCGTCACTGCGACCATCGAGCTCATCCGCAACTCCGATCTCACCAACGACGATCTCATCAAGCTCGTTCCGGGCCCCGATTTTCCGACGGGCGGCATCATCTACGGCCGCTCGGGTATCGAGCAGGCCTATCGCACCGGCCGCGGCACCATCGTGGTTCGCGCGCGCGCCGGCACCGAGAAGATCTCGGGCAAGACCGACCGCGAGCAGATCGTGGTGACCGAGCTGCCCTACCAGGTCAACAAGGCGCGCCTTCACTCGAAGATCGCCGAGCTGGTCCGAGACAAGCGCATCGAAGGCATCTCCGAGGTGCGCGACGAGAGCGACCGCGACGGAATGCGTCTCGTCATCGAGCTGAAGAAGGACGTGTTTTCGCAGGTCGTCCTGAACCAGCTCTACCGCCTCACCGACATGCAGACGACGTTCGGGGTCATCAACCTGTCCATCGTCCAGAACAGGCCCGAGGTTCTCGATCTCAAGTCGACGTTGAACGTGTTCATCGAGCACCGCAAAGAGGTAGTCACGCGGCGCTGTCGTTACGAGCTCACCCAGGCGCAAGCCGGGCGCGAGCTGGTCGAAGGTTTGGGGATGGCCATCACCGAGGTCGATCTGGTGATCAAGACCATCCGCGCCGCGTCCGATCCCGAGATCGCCAAGGCCGAGCTGATGAAGCTGCCGCTGGCAGGTCTCGAAGAGTTCGTGAAGCGCGCCGGGCGACCGGCCGCCGAGATCGCCGACGCCGCCAAACGAAAAGAATATTTTCTCTCCGATCGACAGGCCAAGGCCATTCTCGAGATGCGGCTCTCGCGCCTCACCGGGCTCGAGCGCGAGAAGCTGGCCAAGGAGTACGGTCAGCTCTGCGACGACATCGCGCGGCTCTCGGCCATTTTGGCGGACATGAAGCTCCTCATGGACGTGGTCATCGGCGAGCTCGAAGAGATCAAGAGCAAGTACCAGGACCAGCGCCGCACCGAGATCGTGGCCACCGAAGCCGAGATCAACATGGAGGATCTCGTCCAGGAAGAGGACATGGTCGTCACCATCTCTTACGCTGGCTACATCAAGCGTACGCCCTGCACCACCTACCGCGCCCAGCGGCGTGGAGGCAAAGGCAAGGTCGGAATGGAAGCGAGGGAAGAAGACTTCGTCAACCAGCTCTTCGTCGCCTCGACGCACTCTTACGTCTTTTTCTTCAGCGACAAGGGCAAGGTCTACGTCAAGAAGGTCTACGAGATCCCACCCGCGGCGCGCAACGCGAAGGGCCGCGCGATCGTCAACTTCGTGGGCATGGAGCCGGGCGAGAAAATCGCCGCCATCACCCCGGTCATGGAGATGAAAGAGGGCACCTTCATCGTCACGCTCACCCGGCGCGGGCAAATCAAGAAGACCGAAGTCACCGAGTACGAGAACTTTCGCGAAAAGGGCATCATCGGCGTCAAGATCGAGGACGGCGATCAGCTTCTCGGGGCCGCCCTTACCGACGGGACACGCGACATCATCATTGCCACCAAGCAGGGAATGTCGATTCGCTTCGACGAAAAGCAGGTGCGCGCCATGGGACGCGCCACCGTGGGCGTCAAGGCCATCGACCTCTCGGACAGCGATCAAGTGGTGGGGCTCGGCGTGACCAGCGACGGCGAGCCGCGCGTGCTCGCGGTCTGCGAAAAAGGCTACGGCAAGCGCACCCCGCTCGCCGAGTTTCGGCCGCAAAATCGCGGCGGCAAGGGCATCATTCTCATCGACGCCAGCGATCGCAACGGACCGGTGGTCGGCATTGCCCTCGTCAACGACGATCACGAGGTCATGCTGGTCACCGACCGCGGTCAGACGCTGCGCACCAAGGTGAGCGAAATTCGCGAAACGGGCCGCAACGCCCAGGGCGTGCGCGTGATGGCCGTCGAGGAAGGCGAACGCGTCGTCGCCATCGAGGCCCTGGCCGAGTCCGAGGACACCACTCTCGCTGTCGTGGGGACCGACGGCGGCTCGGTTCCGCCGCCTCCCCCCGAAGAGCTCAACTAGAAAACCATGGCCCGCCGGTCCAAGGCGCTGCTGGCGAGCGAGGGCACGTTCGCGCGCCTATCGAGCTTCCATTCCGACGCGCACT
>JBBSDY010000506.1:0-3997 GCA_038240245.1 Polyangiales bacterium | reverse complement strand
GGGTGTTATGTTTTGAAAGTGGTGTAGTTGATGCTGTAGTCGTTCGAAATTCCTTGGCTCGGGCTCGAACGCGAAGACGCGCCCCGTGGGTCCGACCCGCAACGACGCAAGCATCGCATATCCGCCGCGGTTGGAGCCCCCGTCGACGACGGTCATGCCTGGGCCCAGGCTGTCCCAGAACGCCCGCGTCGACTCGGGCTCATGGCTCCAGATCGCGAGGCGCGGTGCGAGGCGCGCGATCGAGGGAAACAGCGCCCATTTCACGGCGGAGGCCGCGAACAGCAGCTTGGTCCCCCCGAAGAGCCTGTTCACCACCAGGGTGCGGAGCTCCTTCATGGTCGGAAAAGTGCCTTGGCGCGCCATCTTTACGCTTTCCTGCAGAGGGCCATGAGCACCTCCGGCTCTCCATCCATGGGCAACGGTCGCGGAAAGTGTCGATCGCGACGGTCCCAGGGAACCGTCAGGACCTTGCGCGCCTGGTGGAGCCGAACGGCCGTCCACGGAAAGCGCCGGCCCACGCGTCCCAGCGTTTGCACGTACCCTGATTCGAATCGTGTCTGACCCAGGAGCTCGACGGAAGAAAAATGGCGCACGAGGCGGCTCTCGAGCTCGGCCTCGTTGTACTCGCGCACGTGGAACGGGTTGAAGGGGCGCTGCTCGATCGTCTTGCCAGCATCGATGACGTCGCGGTTGGGTGTCGAGCATAGAAAGAGACCGCCCGGTTGAAGGACCCGCGACGCCTCGGCGAGGTAGCGCTCATCGTCTTCGATGTGCTCGATGGTTTCGAAGGACACGAGCACATCATACTCGCCGTCCGCAACGGGCAGGTGCGTGGCGTCGGCAATCGCGAACGCCACACCGGGATCTTCACCGCCCGCACGGGCCTGCGCAATGGCGTCCGCCGACACGTCGTAACCATCCACCGCTCGGGCCCCCTGCCGCATCAGTAGCCGGGATCCATAGCCGATGCCGCACGCAGCGTCAGCTACCCGTGCGCCGCGACAGTAGTCCGCGGCCCAGGCGTAGCGGGCAAGATGTTGATGGCGCAACCACGGGGGCATCCATTCACCCGACGACAGGCGCTCCTTGACCTGCCAAAGGCCGCGAAGGCCCCCTGCCCCGCTCGCTGGCGGAAAGGGCCTCATCATGGGTGGGCGTTCGCGGCCGCTGACGGTTGCTGCGCCGTCGGGCGAGTTCGCAGACCAAGCATGCTGAGGAACAAGCTAGAAAACAGCGTCTGAGATCCGAGCATCAGCAACGTGACCGAAGGGATGATGGCGCGCTGCACGGTCGAGGGTTGCAGCGCACCGAAATGGGTCGCGCCCCATTCGAGCACGCTGGCGATCGCATCGTAGATTCCGCCCGCGATCATCAATGCGCCCACGACGAGCCCGACCTCGAGGGACAAGAACTTGAAAAGACCTTCGATCGATCCGTCCTCGGGAATCAAACCCTCGCGGATGCCGAGAATACGGGCAAAGAACGAGAAGGACACCAGCTGAAAGCCCACCACGATGGCGGCCGAGGTATAGAGCAAAGTGTTGATGTCGAAATAGAGCCCCGCCACCACAATCGGCCCGCGAAGAAGCAAGATGGACGCGATCCCTCCCACCAGCATCAAAGCGAGCCCCGGGTAGAGAAACAGCCACCTTGGGCTGTAAAGAAGCATGAAGCGCAGGTGTCGCCAGCCGTCGCGCCAGGGTCGCAAGTGCGGCGCACGATCGCGCCCGTCTTTGTGGAGCACCGTCGGGACTTCGGCCATGCGCAGGCCGTGCAGGCGCGCCTTGATGACCATCTCCGACGCGAACTCCATGCCCGTCGTGACGAGGTCCATTTTCTCGAACGCGTCACGCGTGAAGGCTCGCAGCCCACAGTGAAAATCGCCGACCGGTGCACCAAAAAGGACTCGACCCACCGCGGTCAAAACCGGGTTTCCGATGTAACGATTTTTCCACGGCATGGCGCCGGGCGCTATCCCGCCCTTGAACCGGTTGCCCATCACCAGGTCCGCCCCCGCGCGAAGCTCGGTCAAGAAGCCGGAGAGCGCCGAAAAGTCGTAGCTGTCGTCCGCGTCTCCCATGACGATGTACTTGCCATGCGACGCGCGAACACCGTCGAAGAGCGCGGCGCCGTACCCTCGCCTCTCGACCTCGACGACACGCGCGCCCAGACGCGTTGCGATGCTCCGTGAATCGTCGGTGGATCCGTTGTCGGCGACCACGATCTCACCGGCAACGCCGTTCTCCGTGAGAAAGCGCTGCGCTTTCTCGATGCAGCGGCCGATCGTCCTCGCTTCATCGAGGCAAGGAATCACAACCGTGAGCTCCACCGTCGTCGCTAGGGACACTTGGTCACCCATGATCGTATCACCCCAGGCCCGGCGGCCAGCAAGGGATTGGTCTAAAGCGGCACGACGAAAGGATGTCCTTCCCCGTCCCACTGAAGGCGGCATGCCTTTCGCGTGGGGTGGGCCTGCGCGATCTGCTCGTCCAACTTTCCCCCTCGGACCCAGAGCACAGGATCGTCCAGCCGGGGACCGGGCGGCGGTGGGAAGTACACCCAGCTCGTGAAAGGTCCCGGCGGCTGGAGCCGATCCCAGAAAAGCAGGATGGGACCGTTGCTCGCATAGGCCTCGGCGGCCTCGATGGGCGCTCGAATGGTGGCGGCGACATGGGACAGACGAAAAAGCTCCTGGGGCCAAAAGCTGGCCACCGCGACGATGCTCGCCGCGAAGGCCAGGCGCATCGGCATCGAACGAGCCGTCGCGCCCAGCGCGGTAACGCGTTCACCCAGGTTCACCAGCACGACCGCCGTCACCATGGCGATGAGCGGCAAGTCG
This sequence comes from Polyangiales bacterium, assembly GCA_038240245.1. Lineage (GTDB taxonomy): Bacteria > Myxococcota_A > Polyangia > Polyangiales > Polyangiaceae > DASWDH01. The sequence goes on along the minus strand of JBBSDY010000506.1, from coordinate 1,158 downwards.
ACAAGATGGTAGGGCGATCCGATATCGTGGACGGCACCGAAAATCAGAAAGAAATAGACGGTGGCGTGGAGCAGAACGAAGGCAATGCACGCGCGCGTCCAGCGATCGGTCACCAGGCCGGCCATCGCGATGGCGAATGGAATCAGCGAAGCCGGCCATCCGAAGCACCATGCCGACAGGCGCATCAAGACCGCAAAGGTCTTGCCGACCGCGCCGGCGAACGTTGCATTGACACCCATGCCCGACGTTCCAAATCCGAACAGCTTGGCCCCTGGCCACGGGCGGGCGAACGCGGTGTAAGGACTGACCAACGGATCGCCCGTCACGGTCGTGTTCGAGTCGAGCTGAATGAAGATCGATATCACGCAGAATGTGAAAACAATCGCCAGACCGACAACGTGCCGCTTCCGATCGGGCCGCCTCACGAGCGGCACCAGCAGCAAAGCTGCCGCCGCGGCGGCGAGCAGCGCGTCGAGCTGACGAATCAATTGCAAGGCCGCGAGGGCCACGCCCACGACGGCATAGAAGCCCAGGCTGCCCGCCTCGCGGGCCCGCACCGCGGCGAACAATACCGCAAGAACGAGAAACGTCGTGGGAACGCTGTTGTGCAGCGTCGCCGACATGCAGAGCAAGAAGGGCGAGGTGGCGAGCAGCAGCGCGGTGACGACGGCGACCGTCGGGTTCCAAAGCCGTTCGGCAAGCCGGGCCGCCAGGTAGACGATGCCGGCGCCGCAGATAAGCTGGCTCAGAAACGGAACACCCAGCGCTCGGCTGAGCGCCAAAAGCGCCGGTTGGCCGACCGGGTACACGCCCGCCCAGCGCCCCCCGGGCACCTCGAGAAGGAACTGATGCGAGTAGATCGGCAGGGGCCCCGGGGCCTGGGTCGTCAGTCCTCCCGAGAGCAGCGCGCGGGCCTCGTAGACGTAGACCCGCTCGTCATCGGTGAAGTTGGCGCCCTTGAAAACGATCAGACGGATGAAAAGGATGAACAGCGCCGCGGCCACCGCCGAAAGAACGTACGTGCGCTCGGGGCGGTCGACCAGGCCCCCGATCAGACCCGGCTCGCGAGCGGGGAAAATGCGCAGACCAGCGCGGCAGATGAGCAGCAGCGCCGGCAGACCGAACACCACCTGCAGCAGAAACAACTTCGCTTCACCG
>JBBSDY010000505.1:0-4004 GCA_038240245.1 Polyangiales bacterium | reverse complement strand
GTAGAGGGCATCGGCCACCGCGAGGCCATCCTGACGCGCGGCTGCCCCGAGCAAACGCACGGTCTTGTCGCGGAGATCGGGCGAGAGGCGCCCGACCATGCCGAGGTCGATGAGCCCGATCGTCGGGTCTTGCAATGGTCCGAGTAGGATGATGTTGCCGGGATGGGGATCGGCGTGAAAGAAGCCATCTTCGAAGATCATCTTGACGACGATGCCCACCGCCCGCCGGGCGACCCGTTTGCCATCGGCGCCGTTGGCGAGCGCGTGCTCGATGGTATGACCGTCGAAGAATTCGGTGATCAGAACGCGCTTGGTCGAAGCCGCCTTGTAGACCCGGGGAAAGGCCACGCCGGGGTACCCTTCGAAATTTCTGCGGAAGTGCTCGGCGTTGTCGGCCTCGCGGCTGAAGTCGAGTTCCCCCGTGATCGATCGGTCGAATTGCGCGACGAGGCCAGCGGGATCGTAGGCGCGGGATTCGGCGATCGAACGCTCGAGAATGGCGGCCAAAAAGTGCAACAGCTCGAGATCGCGTTCGATGGTGGCCCGCACGCCCGGGCGCTGGATCTTGACGACGACCTCTCTCTCTTCGGGCTCGGCGGCATCATCGTACGAGTCGCGCAGCTGGGCGCGGTGCACCTGTCCGATGGTCGCGGTGGCCAGCGGGCGCTCGTCGAAGGACGAAAACACCTCGGAAAGCGGCGCGGCCAGCGAAGCCTCGGCCTCGGCTTTGATGGCCTCGAAATCGACCGATCGCACGTCGTCCTGCAGCTTTTTCAGCTCGGCGATGAGCTCCCTCGGAAGAACGTCGGCCCGGGTCGACGCGATCTGACCCAGCTTCATGAACGACGGGCCCAGATCCTCGAGGACGAGCCTGATGCGCTCGGGCCAAGCAACCCGGCGTCGCTCGGACTCGGTTTCGATGAGGGCCGTGCCCGGCAGGAGCGCTCCGAGCCCCATGCGACCCAGCACTTCACCGAAGCCGTGCTTCATCAGCACCAGCGAGATCTCGCGCAGCCGCCCAAGATCGCGCACCGCAGTCAAGAGGGTCGTCACGCGGGGAGGATACGACCTTGTGCCGGGTGCGCGCCGGACCAAAAGGCCCTCACGACCCACGGACGCGCCGGCCGAGCCCACCAGAAACGGCCACCTTTCGCTCCGCCCCGATGCTCGGGTAGAGTCGGCGCGTGCAGAAGCTAGAAGCCGGGATCCACCACTTTCAGGCGAACTATTTCGAGTCGAACCGCGGGCTCTTCAAGCAGCTCGCCGAGACGGGGCAGCGGCCCGAGACGCTCTTCATCACCTGCTGCGACTCGCGTGTCGTGCCCAACCTCATCACCAATGCGGCGCCTGGCGAGCTCTTCAACGTGAGCAACGTCGGCAACATCGTCCCCTCGGTGGAACGTGGCGTGCTGGGCGGCGTCTCGGCGGCGATCCAATATGCAGTCGAGGTGCTCGAGGTGGGCAACGTCATCGTCTGCGGCCACACCAATTGCGGCGCGATCGACGCGATCTTGCACCCCGAGCGGGTCGCTCACTTGCCCTTGTTGTCCCGGTGGCTCGGCGAGTCGTCCGGCATTCCCAAGCTCATCGAGGAGCGTTACGGCTACCTCGATGGCGAGGCGCGCGTGACCGCGGCCGTCGAAGAGAACGTTCTGGTCCAGCTCGAGAACTTGCGCTCGTTTGAATTCGTCGCCCGCCGGCTCGATTCGGGCAAGCTCAAAATGAGCGGGTGGGTCTTCAAGATCGCGACGGGCGATGTTTTCGACTACGATCCGGTCTCGGAGCAGTTCTTGCAACTCGGTGGCGATCGCGGCGGGCGAGCGGCTTTGAGCTCGAGGCCGCCCCCCGTCACGTGAGGTCCGTCTCCGCCGCACGCGAGATGCCCAAAGCCCGCTCGATGTAGCGCTCCAGCTCCTCGGGGCTCACCGGTTTCGTCAAGTAGTGCCGTGCTCCGGCCCCAATGCCAGCGACGACGTCGGAAGGTCGGTCACGGCCCGTGAGAAAGATGATCGGCACTTTACGGAGCATGCGCGCACGCAGCAGCCGTACCATCGTCAGGCCATCGAGGCGAGGCATCGTGATGTCGGAGATGATCAGATCAGGCGAGGAGGCCTGTGCCGTTTCGAAGCCTTCCATTCCATCGCCCGCGACCAGGATGTCATAGCGGTCGCCGAGCAGCTGACGCAGGGCATGCGTCGTGTCGATCTCGTCATCAACGAGGAGAATGACGCGCCTTCGCGGGGGCAGCGGTATCAAAGAAGCCGGGTTCATGTCGCATGAGTGAGCAATTGTCGTGCCCTCCGTGCGGCCAATAAGTGCACGCCGCGAGCGGGACGAAGCACTCGCATATCGGCCAAACGTCATAGGCCGCGGCCCGCCTGACCTTCGCGCCGGCACGACGGCGAACGAATCCAACACCAATCGTCTGGCGCGAACCATGCACGCAGGACAGGGAGAAAGGCACACGTCCCATGGCCCGCTCCATCCAACAACTGCTGTCTTTGCGTCTCCGCCCTCGGTCCCGTCGGTGGATGCCCGTCATGCAGACCTCTGTGCTAGCCGTGTTTGCCGCTTTGACGGCGTTCGGACTGTTTTGGTTAAAGAAGGGCTCGCGCGGCTCGCGCCCCAAGGCACCAGCTCTCGAGCTCGATCTCAGCGATTTGCTGCCTTACACCCCGACTCCTCCACCTGCCCCTCAGGCTCGCGTAACGGCCCAAAGCTTGATTGCCCCGAATGTGCACCTCTTCGAAGCGGGTGATGCGCGTGGGCCGAACGGTCGATGACTTACGCGCCGCTCATGGTTACTCTCGACAGCATCCGACACAAGAAAGGCCGCACACCATGGGCACGATGAACTGGCAACCGAACTGGTGGAACGAGAATCATACCAGCACCTGGGATCGGGTAAGAGAAGCCGTGCGCCGCGACTGGGTGCAGACGAAGAAGGACCTCGGGCTCGGCCGGACGGGTCACGAGCTCAATCAAGGAATCTCCGACACCGTCAAGCAGGCGACGGGCAAGGAAGCAATCCCGGACATCGACCGCCCCAATCCTCCCAAGGTGATTGGCGACTGGGACGACGCCGAAGGCCCGGTGGGCTACGGATATGCGGCTCGCGAGCACTACGGCACCGAACATCCCGCGTGGACGACGCAGCTCGAGAGCCGGCTCAAGGCGGAATGGGACGATGGTCGCAAGGCGTCAGGCCGCGCGTGGGACGAGGTGAAGTCACATGTGCGGCACGGGTACGAGCACGACACCCACCACGAGTAAGGTGAGCTCCGACACACTGGCCGAGTTTATCGACGCGCAGCGTGTCCCGATCGTGCAGGAGTGGGAGGCGTTCGCCTGTACGCTCCTGCCGGCGGCGGGTGGCATGAACCCGACGGCTCTACGCGATCACGCCGACGAAATCTTGACCGCAATCATCCTCGACATGAGGTCCCGCCAGACGGCAGCGGAGCAGGCCGAAAAGTCAAAAGGCCGAGGGGAGGCGCAGCACCTCGTCGCCATGGGGAAGATCCACGCCGCCCTCCGGATCGAAAATGGTTTCAAGGTCGGCCAAATGGTGGCGGAGTACCGCGCACTTCGCGCCAGCGTCCTCCGGCTCTGGGAAAAAGAGGGGACGGATCCCGGCGGAGTGACCCGATTCAACGAGTCGATCGATGAGGCCCTCACCGAGGCTGTCGAGCGTTTCATGGAGACGACAGAGCACTACCAGGACCAGTCCCTTGGTATCCTTGGCCACGATCTCCGCAATCCGCTGTCGGCGATCATCATGGGCGCGTCGTCGCTCATGAGATCGGAAGAGCTCGACGACGGAACCGTCCGCACCGCGACGCGCATGTTCAACAGCGCAACCCGCATGAACCGGATGATCGCCGACCTGCTCGACTTGACCCGTACCCGGTTCGGCGACCTCATCCCTGTCGTGCCCGCACCGATGGATCTCGATCCCATGTGCCGTCAGGTGGTCGCCGAGCTCGAGGGCCTTCATCCTACCG
>JBBSDY010000504.1:0-4013 GCA_038240245.1 Polyangiales bacterium | reverse complement strand
CGTGGGGCTCTATTTTTGGCCTGCGCGGCGCAACTACTACGGCAAGCTCGGCGACATCGACGTTCGTCTCGACGTGCCCTATTTGACGGGCACCCTGGACCCCAAGCAGCAGCTCGATCTCTACCTGCCGCGGACGCGGACACAGCCATTTCCGGTTGTCGTGTTCGTTCACGGAGGCTACTGGACGCCGCTCGACCGACGCTGGCTTCAGCCGCTCCTGGGTACGCACGGCAACATCGGAGCTGCCTTCGCGCGGCATGGCGTGGGCGCGGCGATCGTCGGTTACCGTCAATATCCACAGGTGCAAAAGGGCGACGATTCGCTGGACGATATCGCACGCGCCATTCGCTACGTCCAGACCAACGCCTCGAGCTGGGGCGGCGATCCCAAACGCATCGTCGTGATCGGACACTCGGCGGGGGGGCATCTGGTGTCGCTCATGGGAATGGACCCGAGCATCCTGCAACGCAACGGTGTCGAGAGCGGAACGGTGGCCGGGTTCGTCTCCGTCGACGGAGTGTTCGACTTGCGCGCCACGCTCGGCTACCTGAAACCCGACCAGGGCGCGGTCCTACGGACACTCTTCGGTCCGGACGATGCTGCGCTCGCCGAGCACTCGACCCTCACACATGCGCACGCTGATCACCCTGCCATGCTCTTCGTCGACAGCACCGGCGACGAGGCCCTGTGCCTCGAAGGGTTTCGTCAGTTGCAGGCCCGAATGACCCAGATCGGCAGCCAGGCACGTTTCGTCCTGTTGCAAGGGATCGGCCACAACGAGATGATCGTGCGCGTCGGGATGGAGAGCGATCCGCTCCTGCCCACGCTGCTCGAATTCGTCGAAGGCGCCGTTTCTCCATGAGGCTTGGCGCGCGCGTGGCCCCGCGGTATTGCCAGGTCCGTTAGAAGGGAGCGACGAACATGAAACGTGTGGCCTTCGTGACTGGCGGTACGGGTGAGCTCGGCGGCGCCGTGGCAAGCGCATTCGCCGAGCAAGGATACGAGGTGCACGTCACCTCTTCGCGACCGGTGGACACCGCGAAAGCTGGTTCATCCGGGCAAGTCCATGTCGTCGACCTGCTCGATCTCGACGCGCTCCGCGAGCTTGCGAAGACTTTCTCCGAGGTGCACGCGCTCGCCCTCTGTGCCGGCGGCTTCTCGATGGCCTCCCTCGCGACCCTTCGCGCGGCCGACGTCGAGGAAATGCTCGGCAAGAACTTCAAGACGGCCGCCTACACGCTCGCAGCGTTCGTACCCCGGTTGCGCGCCGGTTCGGGCGTGGTGGTGGTCGGCTCGCCGGCGTACGAAGGCGCTGCCCAGATGGCGCCGTACGCTGCATCGAAGGCCGCCGTGGTCAGTCTCGCGCGCAGCGCCGCCGCCGAGCTCAAACCGGCCGGCGTGCGCGTCAACGCCGTCCTGCCCGATGTCATCGACACACCGGCCAACCGCAAGTCGATGCCCGACGCAGACTTCGACCGCTGGGCAAAACCGGGTGAGCTTGCAGCGGTGATCACCTGGCTGTGCTCGTCCGCGGCGAGCGTCGTCTCGGGCAACGCGATTCGCGTGGGGCGGTGAGTCAGCGGCACTCAATCCGCAGCATCGGCATCTGCCGGAACGGCGGGCGCCTGCCAGACGCTGCGACTCATGCGTCCCGTCGGCCATTGCTCCGGGCTTTGAAACAGAAACGTGTCGTGCCAGTCCTTGAGGACATTGACCCAGCCTTCGACGTCCGGATGATCCTCGGCTCGCACCTCGACCCAGAGCATCGAAGCCTCGGGGGTGGCGAGGTAAGACGGAATGTTGGGCAGAGAGATGCGCGTCGTCGTCGGTTTCGTCACGACGTGCCAGAGGATGGGATCCTTGGGATCGCCCCAGGCGAAGGTGGCGACGATGCGATCGACGTCGCCCGCAGGGGCGGGTAGGTCGAAGGTGATGGTAGCCCCCGCGCCCTGGGTGACCGCCAGATGCGCGGGGATAGGCAACAACGTGCCAAAGTCGTACGTGGCCGGGGACGCGAGCGGATAGGCAAGTGGCTCGGTTCGGTAGCTGCGCGCAGCGAGCTCGCCATCGAGCGACGCGAAGGGATAGAAGCTCGCCGAGCGAATCCAGTGGGTTCCGGTCGTGGGCAAGAGCGCATCGGCCAGCGCCGTTCCCGATCCCGCGTCCGAGGCAACCACCGCGGCCATGGTGCCCATCACCGCGAGATGACCCCGCACCGCATAGAGACCCACCACGCCCGTGACGGCGTCGGGAAGTCCCGTCGTGTCGAGTCGCACCCGTTCATCGCCCACCGGAAAATCGGTCCAATCTGGCAAAGGCACATCGAGAGGATCGAGCTCCGCGATCCCCGCAACGATGTCCTTGACTTCGATGTAGGCTCCGGCGCCGTTCTGCAAGGCGTAGATGAAGAGCTCGCCCTTGCCGCTCTCCAGGCAATCATCGTCGAGCGACAGAACGTGCTCGCCGGGCCCGGTAGCCGATGCGCACCCGGTGCTGGCGACGATGCTCGAGCCAGAGCGATCGACGACGTTGATGTGAATCGACTGCCGGATGAGCGGGTAGGCACGTTCGATGAAGGGGCGGAGCGTGGCACCCGCAGGCACGTCGAGAAAGGTAAACGTCTCGTAGCCGATGCCGAAGGTGACCGAGCCACCGTCGGGCAAGGGAAATTTCGCTGGCGCATTCGCACGCCCGAGCTCGTTTCCCTGGGCGTCGTGAAAGACGGCCGCCCCGAACCAGTCGACTGTCAAAAGTGGCGGACCGTTGGCGTCATTTGCAGGCACATTGGCGTCGGGTGCTGCGTCGCTCACGGCACGTCGCGCCAGCGATCCAGATGTCCTGGGCACGAGGTGGTAGCCGGGAACCGTCGCCGCCTCAACGTCCGACGTCTCGGCGCCCGCGTCCGCTGAAGCCAATGAAGGGCTCGAGCCGCCTCCGCACGAGGTTGTGATCAAGATCATTCCCAGCGGTCCGATCGGTCGCCATTGAGCAGCCCAATCCCGGCGACGATTCGCGCGGACCGATGCTGGTGTCCCGGGCAGCGTCACTCAACCAGGGTATCTCATTCCATGACCATTGACCCATGCTCTTTCGGACCCGTTGCGATACGCAACCGCCGTGCATGACGAGCGCGGTCACGGCGTAACCAACCGCCAGAGGCCAGCTGCGAAGTTCGAAGAGTACAGAATGTGGTGCCCCGAATCGTAGGCGATAAACGGGGCGCCTTGGTCCGGGGGCAACGCAGCCGGCGGAGGGATGACCTTCCAGCTGTGCGGATCGCTCGCCGAGCCAACATGGTACGTCTTGCTCTACTGATCACTCGTATAAATATTTCCGTTTCCCATTGCCAGGCCGACCGTGCGTCCTCCCGAGCTCGGAATGACCGACCACGAGCGGCCGTCGGAGCTGCGAACGACGCCCGACTGCGACGAAAGGAAATACGTTCCGTCCGCGCCTCGGGCGATGGGCATGGTTTCGACTTCGCCGCCCGAGAAAAAGGGCCTGCCCACCGGTGAGACATTGCTCCACGTCGAGCCCTTGTTCGTGGTGAGCCAGAGAGCTTGGCCGGCATCGAGCCACGTGTTCGCGTCGATCACCCACGGACCAGCGCCTTCTTGCCACCCGGGCGTGGGCATCTTGACGACTGTCCAGGTCGCGCCGCCATCAGTGGTCACGCCTTCGCACGTCGGGTTGTAGGGCGCTTCACAGTTGGTGTGCATCCCGACCACCAGGTGGCGGTGATCGGTGGGATCCATCGAGATGCTGTCCGAGAAATTGTGCGTGACTCGGGTGAGCTCGCTGCCATCGGTCCACATGTTGTCCCAGTCGACCCCGGCGTTCGTCGATTTCCAGAGCCCTCCGTCACCATAGATGGAAATGACGTACATGACGCCACGCTCGACGGGATCGATCACCATGCTGACGTGGCTTCCGTTGTCGATCTTGGCAGCGTTGCGACCCGTGTTGACCCGCGCGAACGAGTCGCCGCAGTCGGTGGACTTCCAGATGCCGCG
>JBBSDY010000503.1:0-4026 GCA_038240245.1 Polyangiales bacterium | reverse complement strand
CGGGATTCGCCGTGTCGCTGGGAACCCGGCTCGCGGTGGCGACCGTGGGCGTTCTCTGTGTCGTGTCGGCCGCTCTTTATCTGGAGCTCACCAGCCGCGAACGACAGCACCTCGTTTCTTCCAAGACGACGGCCGCGACGATGGTGAGCGATCTGTTCGCGGCTTCTCTCATCGCACCTCTCGACTTTGGCGACACCGAAGCCGTCGACGCCGAGCTCAGAAATCTGCGGAGCAACACCGAGATCATCTACGCCGCGGTGTGGGCCGCTGCGTCGACCGATCCGATCGCCGAGCTCCGGACCGATCGTTCCGGCGCTTCACCCCCGATCCGCGCGCAGTTCAACGAGACCGCGGTGCACGATGACAGGGTCGAGCTCTTTCGCGTCGTCGCTGGCCGCAAGGGTGGGACCATCGGCGGTACGCGGCTGGTGTTTTCGCTCGCCTCGGAGAACGCCGAGTTCGATGCCAATCGCATGCGCATCTTCTGGTGGTCGTTGGCCATGACCGGTGCCACCGCGCTGATCCTGATCGCAATCGCGCGTCGCCAGATCATCCAGCCACTCGCCAAGGTCGCCGAGGTGGCTCGTCGACTCGAGCGCGGCGAGCTCGGCGCGCGCGTCGACATCACCTCGCGCGACGAAATCGGCAGTCTGGCCCAAGCGTTCAACTCGATGGGGGCCGCCATCGCCGATCGCGAGCAGTCACTCGACGCCGCACGCAAAGACCTCCGCGACCTGTTCGATAACATGCGGCAAGCCATCGTTGCATTCGGCGGTGACGGCAGGGTCGAGGGGCAGGCCTCGCGCCAGGCCTTCCGCCTTTTCCGGCAGGCCGATCTCGCCGGCAAGAGCATGCGCGATCTGCTCTTTCCGGGTGCGCCCGCGCACGACGTCGACGCCGGCGCATTCGAGGAGTGGGTGAGCCTGGCGTTCAGCGTCCCGCAAGCCGCCTGGGGGGAAATCGCGTCGCTCGCTCCCAGCGAGGTCGAGCTCAGGCCCGCGGGCGCCGATCCCATTCCGCTCGAGCTCGAGTTTCGTCCGGTGATGGCCGGCGGCAAGGTGCGTCGCATCATGCTACTTGCCACCGACATCACCGAGCGCCGCCGGTTGGAAAGGACCGTGCAGTCACAAGAGCAAGACCACGCTCGTCAGATGGCGGCCATGCGGCGCCTCGTGGCGGGTGGGGCGCAGGTTTTCGTGAGCTTCATGGACAGCGCGCGGCACCGCATCTCGCGTTGTCTGGCGATCGTCGGACCGTCGGCGCGCTTGCTCCGGTCGGGAGAGATCGACGAGCTCTTTCGGCACGTGCACACCATCAAGGGCGAGGCAAAGGGCTTCGATATGCGCGATCTCGAGATCGAGTCGGCCAAGCTCGAGGAAGAGCTCGACGAGCTGCGGGCGAGCGCCAGGGGAGAAGGCTTCGCCACGACGAGCTCGGTCCACTCGCTGCTCATGACCCGCCTGACCCGCGCCACCGATGCCATCGACCACGGCGCCGAGCTTTTCGTGGCGGCAGCCCCCACCGGACGCGCGGCCCTCGATCAGGTGACCGTGCAGCGGTCCGACGTGCTCGAGCTGCTGTCGTTGCTCGGTGAGAGGTCGGACGCGCTCGGGCGCGTCGGATCACGGCTGGCCGCTCGACCGTTTGGTGAGGCAACGGTCAACCTCGCCGAGATGGCACCCACCTGGGCCGACGGCGAAGGCAAGCGCGCCCGCGTGCAGATCGAGGGCAAAGAGGTGCAGATGTCTCCCAACCTTGCCAAGGTCTTGCGCGGCGTGCTCCTTCACCTGGTGCGCAACGCCGTGGTTCACGGCATCGAGACCCCGCAGCGGCGCGTTCAGGCGGGCAAGCACCCCATCGGGCTCATCCAGGTCACGGCCGAACCTGGCCCCGGGGGACCGACCATTATCGTCGAAGACGATGGTCGCGGGCTCGATCTCGCTCATATCGCCGAGCGCGCCCAGGCCATCGGCCAGAGCGCCGAGGGCGAAGTGGGCGATCTTGCCTTCTTGCCCGGGCTCTCCACCCTCGAAAAGGTGGGAGATCTCGGTGGCCGGGGGGTTGGCCTGGCCGCCGTGCGCGCCGAGCTCGCCGAAGCGGGCTATTCGGTGGAAGTTCGTTCGGAGGCCGAGCGCTTCACCCGCTTTGTCATGAGGCCAGATACCCTGGGTCAGTCGCAGATCCCGAGCTATACTGACAATGCTTCGAAGTCCGCGCCGGAGGGGGGCACCCGACGGACGGGGACCGGACTACCAAAGGAGGACTCGTGAGCTCCGGACGCATCCTGGTGATTGATGATAGCGAGGTGATGCTGTCACGCATCAAAAAAGCCCTGGTGGCCGAGGGCTACGAGGTGACGACCACCACGCGTGCCGTCGGCAACGCCCGCTATATTCCCACGTCCGATCTCGTCATCATCGACTTTCACATGCCCGGCATCGACGGCGAAACCGTGATCCAGGCGTTGCGCGGCTCGTCGGGACGAGCCGACACCGACGATGCTGCCAAGTCGCCCAAGGGCGGGTGCCTTTTCTACCTCTACACGTCCGATATCTCGATCGCCCACAGCCACTCCCGACTCGGCTTCGACGGGTGTCTCAACGACAAGGGCGACGAGGCATCCCTGGTTCGTCAAGTTGGGTCGATCTTTCGGATGAGGAAGATCCGCGCCCTGGCCGATCGCAACAAGAGCAACCCGCCGCCGGCCCCCAATCCCGACGCCGCGGGGAGCGCAGGATTGGCGCCCTGGCCAGGCAGCAAGCAGCGCGGCAAACCCTGAATCCGGGCTTGAGCGCGAAGAAACGTCGTGATTCCTCACTTCTGACGCGGAAGGTTGAAGCGCTGCCGGCGCTCCCAGAGTGCCTTGCGGCTGATGCCCAACCTCTTGGCGAGATCCGTCTCGCTGAGCTGGCCCTCGTGAGCCTGAACGAAGCGCTTGAAGTACTCGAGGAGAGACGGAAAAGCTCCGAGATCCTCTTCGCGAACGGCGCCTGCGGGAATGTCGAGACCGAGCAGCTCGGGCCCGATGGTCCCCGAATCGCAGAGAATGACCGCCCGCTCGAGGGCGTTTTCGAGCTCACGGACGTTGCCGGGCCACGGATGGGACGAGATCGCTGCGATGGCCTCGGCGGAGAGCCCTTGCACCGGTCGGCCCAGCCGTTTGCAAGTCTTCTCGAGAAGGAACGCGGAGAGCTCGGGGAGATCTTCTCGTCGGTCGCGCAACGGGGGCAGCCGGATCTCGAGGACGCGCAACCGAAAGTACAAGTCTTCGCGAAAGTGTCCGTCACGGATGCGTTGCGGCAGATCGCGATGGGTCGCCGACAGGACGCGCACGTCGATCTTGCGCGACTTCGACGCGCCGACGCGGCGAACCTCGGAGTCTTGCAATACGCGCAGCAAGCGGGCCTGTGCCGACGACGGCAGCTCGCCAATCTCGTCGAGGAAAAGCGTGCCCTCTTCGGCGGTCTCGACGAGGCCCGCGTGGGTGCCCACCGCCCCGGTGAAGGCGCCCTTCTCGTGGCCGAAGAGCTCGGACTCGATCAAGGGCTCGGGGATGGATGCGCAGTTGACCGCGACGAACGGACCATTGCGACGGGGACTTTGATCGTGCACGGCGCGCGCGACGAGCTCCTTGCCCGTCCCCGATTCGCCGAAGATCACGACGGTGGAGTTGGTGGGAGCGATGCGGCGAATGCGATCGAACACGTCGCGCATCGAGGCCGAGTGTCCGATCATCCCCGAGACGAGCGATCCTTCGGGCACCGGTGGCGGCGGCGCGGCGGCCGCCTTGGCCGCGCGATGCTTCTCGAGAATCTGCTCGACGGCGCGCACGAGATCGGTGTGGGCGAAGGGTTTGGAAATGTAGTCGGCGGCCCCGAGCTTCATCGACTCGACCGCCGAAGGAACGGTGGCGTAGCTGGTCATGATCAAGACGGGCGTCCCCGCGGCACGGGCGATCATCTCGGTGCCCGCGCTCCCGGGAAGACGCAGATCGGTGATCACCAGATCGAGCGATCCGAGCGGGTG
>JBBSDY010000502.1:0-4030 GCA_038240245.1 Polyangiales bacterium | reverse complement strand
TCAGCGGTAGGGATTGCGGGGAATGTCGTCGCCAGCCGCGGGTGCCGGGGCGGCGGGCGCGGGTGCAGCCGCAGCGGCGGGCGCCGCCTTGGGTCGCCGCTGCATCATCACCGGAGGTCCCGGCGCCCTGACGCCGACCTGCTTGGCGGCCGTCTCGGCCGCGGTGGCCGAGGGCGTCGCTGTGGCCGTGGCGGCAGCGGGACCGACAGCCGTGGGTGTGGCTGCCGGTACGGTAGGGGGCGTTGCTGCCTGCGTCGCGAGCGCGGCGGCTCCCGGCGGCGTCGTGCTCGATCCGGCGATGGTCGATGCGTCGTGCCGGGACGAGTAGAGCACCGCGGCTGCCGCAATCGCCGCGACGGCGGCGGCCGTTCCCCACAGCGTTCGCTTGCGCTTGCGGCGGGCGCGCGTGATCTCGCTGAGCAGATCGGGTGACGGTGCCGGAAGGCCATGGTGCGGCGGGATGGAGATCGCTGCGGACGAGACGCTGGACGAGCCGGGCGGGAGCGACACGATGATGTCGTGGTCGTCGAGATCGGTGCGGCTGGGCTCACTCTGCGCCAGCCACGCGCGCACCGCTTCGCGTTGCTGCGCGATGTCTTGTCCGAGCACCTTGGTCACGTACTCGGCCACTTCGCGGACGGTGGCGATGGCGTGGACCGAGCGCGCTGCCTTTTCGAGCTCTTCGGCGAAAGCCTGCGCCGAAACCTGACGCTTTTCGGGATCGCGCTCGAGCGACCTCATGGTGACCGCTTCGAGCACGGGGGGCACCGAGGGCGCGACGTCGCGCAGGCGTGGGATGGGCTCGAAGAGCACGCGATTGAGCGTGTCGGCCTCGCCTTCGCCTTTGAAGAGTCGCTTGTCGGCGAGCACTTCCCACAGCACGGTGCCCACGGCGAACAGATCGGCGCGGCGATCGATGACGCCGCCGCGAGCTTGCTCGGGAGCCATGTAGGCGAGCTTGCCCTTGAGCTGGCCGGAGCGCGTCGACGACAGGCGCGTGGCCGCACGCGCGACGCCGAAGTCGGTGATGCGCGCGGTGCCGTTGATGCCGACCAGAATATTTTGCGGGGACACATCGCGATGGACGAGGTTGAGCAACTGATCGTTGTCGTCGCGCAGCTCGTGCGCGGCGTGCAAGCCGTTGAGGGTGTCGAGCACGACGCGAATGACGATGGGAACCGGGATTCGCTCGCGGCTCGTCGTGGCGCGCGCCAGAAGTCGCGCCAGCGTGTCGCCCTCGATGTACTCCATCACGAGGTAGTAGCCGCGATCGGAGGTGCCTACTTCGAGGATGGAGACGACGTTGGGATGGTGAATCGAGGCGGCAAGTCGCGCCTCGTCGAGGAACATCTCGACGAACTCTTGCTCGCTCGCCAGGTGCGGATGAAGCCGCTTGATCGCGACGAAGCGTTGAAAACCGCCCACTCCGAGGATGCGGCCCAGGAACACCGTGGCCATTCCTCCCGACGCAAGCTCGGCGACCAGCTCGTAACGGTCGAGCCGCTGATGCCCTTTGCGATCGAGAAGTTTTACCGCCGCCAACTAGCCACCAACCCTATCAGAAACGTCCCACAGCTCCGATGCTTACGCCATCCTGAACCCCAACCACCGGCATGATGAATGCTTCTTTTTTGTCCGCCTTGGCGGACTCGCCCCCCCACTTCGTGAGGATGGCAAGAACGACTGTAGTCGCGCCAACTACACCGGTCGCCCCGATGAGGATGTTGGTCCGCAGCTGGTGGTAAACACCATCTTTGTAGGCGGGGCATTCCTTGGGGTCAGCCCCCTCGTAGTTGGGGCGCGAGCAAAGGATCGGCACATTGTCCGCCCCGGGGTTTTTCTGGGTGTCGATGCCGCTCCAGATGGTCACGCCGCCGAGCACGACGGTGGCCCCGAGGCCGACGAGAAACACCGCCGGAGGAAGCCCACCCTTCTTTTCCTTCTCGACGCCCTGATCGCCCTCGCCGCCCGAGCCCGTCGACGTCGCGGGGGCATCGCCCGGGGTGTCGCGTACCTTCTCGACGGCCGGCGCTTCGAAGGTGAGCTTGCCCGCTTGCGCCGCAACCGCGGTAACGTCGGCGTTCTTGTGCCGGTTGTACGACCACCCGGCCTGCAGCTGATGCGGGCCGGGCTCGAGGTAAACGACCCCCAACGGCGTCTCGCCGAACGGCAGAACCTTGCTGTCGACGATGACCGTGCAGTCAGGCGAGCAGTTGACGGTGAGCTTGTAGAGGGATCGCTCTGATTCGGTGATGATCTGCTTCGCGTAGTCGCCGAACGCCTTGTCTGCCGGGTAACGCCCGAGCCCCCACGCGCTCAAGGTGAGCGCGCGCGCGTTCTGACCAGCTTCTTTTCGGCCGCGAATGGCACTTTGGAGCGCTTCGGGACTGGGGGCGTCGCGATCGGCGTTCTCGAAATGGATGGCGGAGTTCTCGTAGTCCTTCAGCTTGAAGGCGCGCCGGCCAGCGTCGAACTCTTCGGCGGCAGTCTTCAGCCGCTCGGCGTCGGGGGCCGCAGCGTTGGCGGACACACCCCAAGTTATCGTGGTTGCCAGAGCTAACCACCCCACACGGGATCTCGGTCGCATGCTCATCTATAGCGTCGCTCCTGAACACCCTTTCCGTCAAGGCAATCCGAGCACCCTCCGACGCAAACTCGAAGGGTTTCCCGTCGCTTGGGACCCGCGCCGGCCAAGCCCGCGATCCAATGTCAGAGAAGAAACGACACGCACGCCACCGCGTCCGGGGCCTCATTCTACCGAGGGATCGGCTTCGGCGAGGGGACAGCGCTACACCATGTCGAGAAACATGGTCTCGGGGTGCTCGAGAAGATCGATGAGCTCGTAGGCGAACCCTGCGCCGACATGCCCATCGATGAGCCGGTGGTCGAACGAGAGCGACAGGAGCATGACGTCGCCGATGACGATCTCATCGCCGCGGACCACCGGCTTTCGTTTCATCTGGTGAACGCCGAGGATGGCGACCTCGGGATGGTGGACGATGGGCGTCGCGAAAAGCCCGCCTTGTTGCCCCAGCGACGTGACCGTGAACGTACCGCCCTGCATGTCTTCGAGCTTGAGCCGCTGGGTCCGCGCTCCTTCGGCGAGTCGCTCGAGCTCGCGCGCGATGTCGAGCAGCGAACGATCGTCGGCGTTCTTGACGACGGGCACCACGAGACCGGCCTCGGTCGCCATGGCCACGCCGATGTTGTAGTAGCGGCGCGTGACGATCTCCTGCGCCGCGGCGTCGAAGGTGCTGTTCAGGGCGGGGTGACGGCGAAGCGCTACCACGACCGCCTTGATGATGAACGGCAAGAACGTCAGGTTGACGCCCTCGGTGCCGGCCGACTCCTTCAGCCGTTTTCGCAAATCTTTGAGCGCCGTGACGTCGCACTCTTCGACGAAGGTGAACTGGGCGACCTCTTGCTTGGAGCGCACCATGTTCTCGAAGATACGCCTGCGCAAACCCTTGAGCGGCGTGCGCTCTTCGAGTGACGCGATGCCGGACGGAGAAACCGGGGCCGCCGCGCGCGCGCGCGGACCCTGAGGAGCAACGGAAGCTCCGGGCAGCTCGGCCGGCTCGCGCGTCACGGGCGTGATCCGTGGTGCGGGCTCGGAAATCTCCGCAGATGCACCGGTGGCCGCGGATACCGCGACGCGAACGTCGTCGCTGGTGACACGTCCGAACGATCCCGAGGGACTGACGGCGCGCAGATCGACGCCGAGATCGCGGGCCAGCTTGCGTGTGGCGGGCGTCGCCAGCGGCTTCTCGTTGAAGTACGCGCCTGGGCGACCCTCGGCGGGCACAGCCTGGGCGCGACCGGCACCGGAGAGGTGCATCCCCGGCAGATCTTCGCGGATGTCGCCCACCGCGCTGGCCACGTTGCCATCGTCGTGCTTCGCCGTCCCGTTGCCGCCGCCCTCGAGCTCGAACACCACGAGCACCGAATGCACCTTGATGACCTCGCCAACCACCCCACGTGTCTCGAGGATCTTGCCCGAGTGTGGCGCGGCGATCGTCACCGTCGCCTT
>JBBSDY010000501.1:0-4030 GCA_038240245.1 Polyangiales bacterium | reverse complement strand
TACCTGGTGATGGAGTACGTGCCCGGCGAAACGATGAAAAAGCACATGTCGCAGGGCCTTTTCGCCTGGCCGCGCGCGGCCAGCATCGGGATCCAGATCGCTTCGGCCCTTGGGCGCGCCCATCAGATGGGCGTCATTCACCGCGACGTCAGTCCCACCAGCGTGCTCCTGGTGAAAAAGAAGGACGGTGTCGAGGCCGTCAAGCTCATCGATTTCGGCGTCGCCAAGATGGTCCACTACGCGCCCCCGGCCGACACGAGCGGCGTCTCTCTTCCCGGCTACGCCGCGCCCGAGACGATCGGCTCGGGCAGAAGCGATCCCCAGTCCGATCTCTACGCGCTCGGCGCCGTGCTCTACGAGGCGGTGTCGGGCGTCCTGCCGTCGGGCGCTATGGCGGGTGGACGTCCCCCGGCGGGTGCCGCGGGTCCGTTGCCCCTGGGCGAGCGGGTACCGCACGTGCCCGAGGCCCTGACGCGCGTCGTGATGCAGTTGCTCGCCCCACGACCCGAGCATCGCCAGCGCGACGCGTTCATCGTGCTCGACGAGTTGACCACCGTTCTGCGCGAGCACGGACGGGGCCTCTCGCGTGCGCCCCCGCCGCCCCCCTCGTCCGCCGCCATCGAGCCTTCCCCGGCCACGATGCGCACGGCCGAACGTCCGAACGTCACCTCGCGCGCTGCCCCCGTGCCCGTCGTGGTTCCCCAATCGGGCAGCGCCCCGGTGGAAGCTCCGCCGCCGACCCGACCCGTTTCCCCGTACCGCGCGCCCGACATGAACGCGCGGTTGGCAGCCGATCTCGAGCCTCTTTGCCGCGACGGGCTGCTCAACGTCGAAAAGGCCATCGCGCACCACGACGAGGTGGCTCCCGAGGCCGCGCGCATGCTCGCCGAGGTTCGGCGGCTCATCGACTCGATTGCGCTCGCCGGCGAGACGGTGAGGGGTACCCAGGCCGACATTGCCAAACGAGAGGCACAGTCATCCGAGGTGAAGGCCAACTTCGGGCGCGCCCTCGACGAGCTCGGGCACGATCTGTCTCGCGCCAACGCCCTCGTCACCGACATCGATGCCCGCATTGCCAAGCTGCAAAAGCAGCGCGAGAGCGAGCTCACCGTGCAGGTCGGGCAGCGTGACGCGTGGCTCTGGGAGCAGGGAGCGCTCAGCGAAGAGGTGCAGCGCGCCCGATCGTGGGGCCAGGATCTCGTCTTTCAGGTGAGCGAGCTGCGCAAGAGGCTCGACCGTCAGACCGAAGAGCTCGACTCCGAGCTCGCCCGCGCGCGCGCCGCGCTCGAAGGTCACGTGGCGGCGCTGCGCACGCTGGCGCGAGAGACGTGGCACGCCATCGAGCAAGCCGCGCAAAGGCTCGACGTCCCCATGAACCTCGTCGGCCCGCGCAATTGAGCGCCGGCAGCTAGCTCACGCGGTGGTGCTTCTCGATTGCTTCGACGACCTTGTCGAAATCGGCCGGTAGGTTCACCGGGGGATTGGCGAGCGACGAGCTGAGGCCGGGCAGGCTCTTTTCGTGGTAGCGAACCTTGAACTCGGTGAACTTGAGGCCGCTGGCCGTGGAGATCACGACGGTGCGCGCTTTTCGGTCGATGACGCCGCGGTCGAGCAGCTTCTCGAGCACCGCAAGAGCCACGGCGGTGTGCGGGCAGGTGTACATGCCCGTGCGATCGGCGCGGGCGGCGGCTTCGGCGAGCTCTTCTTCGGTGGCCTGCTCGACGACGCCGTTCATGGCCTCGAGCGCGCGAAGAGCGCGTGACGAGCTGACCGGGTTACCGATCTGAATGGCGGTGGCCAGCGTGGGTTGCGCCTTGACCGCGGCGACCTCTTTTTTGCCATCGGTCCACGCGCGGTAGAGCGGATTGGCTGCCGCAGCTTGCGCCACGGCAAGGCGCGGGTAGCGATCGATGATGCCGAGCTCTTTCATCATCCGAAAGCCCGCGTAGAGCGCGCCCGCGTTGCCCAGGTTGCCGCTGGGCAGCACGATCCAGTCGGGCACCTGCCAGTCGAACTGCTGGACGATCTCGATGGCGACCGTCTTCTGCCCTTCGAGCCGTAGCGCGTTCATCGAGTTGGCGAGGTAGACGAGCTTGGCATCGGCGAGCCGCTGCACGATGGCCATGCACCCGTCGAAGTCGGTGTCCAGCGAAAGCACGAGCGCTCCGTTGGCGATGGGCTGCACGAGCTGCGCGGTCGACACCTTGCCCGATGGCAAGAGCACGGCAACGGGCAAGCCCGCCGCGGCGCCATAGGCCGCGAGCGATGCGGACGTGTCGCCCGTCGATGCGCAGGCGATGGCGCGGACGTTGAGGCCCTCGCTCACCGCTTTTCGCACCTGCGAAACGAGCACCGTCATTCCGAGATCCTTGAATGAACCGGTGTGGCTGTTGCCGCACATCTTCACCCAGAGATCGTCGCATCCGATTCCGCGACCGTAGCGCTCGGCCCAGAAGAGGTTGGTGCCCCCTTCGTCCATGGAGACGATGAGATCATCGGAGACCTGGGGAGCGACCCATTCGCGCTTGCCCCACACGCCCGAGCCGTAGGGCCACAGCGTGCGCTTGTAGCGTTCGTCGAAGAGCTTCGTCCATTCCTTGGGCGTGCGCGATTTCAGCGCCGCCATGTCGTGCACGACCTCGAGAAGGCCTCCGCACCGCGGGCATCGGTAGATGGGCTGGGTGAGCGGGAACGTACCGTCACACCCGAGGAGACACCGAAACTCGGCGTGATAGTCCATGGGGGGGACGGACAGTCTAGCCTACGGGCGGCCGGGCGTCCCCTCGCTCGCGTCGCCGGCTCGACTTAGCCTTGTAATGTAGCACGTTCGTGAGCATGCGCATGTTTTCGAAGGGGGGATGAAAGTCGGGTCAGGATGGCCCATGCTGAGTGTGACCCCGTGTCCGAGCCGGGTGTTTTTCTTATTCGTCCGTCGAGGTTGACCCCATGCGCATCGCTCATCTTTCCGACCTTCACTTGCTCGAGCCACACGTCGACCGTCGTTCGCTGTGCGACCGGATTCGTCTCGGTTACCTGTCTCTCTTGCGCCCCATCGACGCCGAAGCCCGCATCCGGCGCGCCAAGGGGGCGCTCGAGTTTGCGCGTGAGCAAGGTTTCGATCACCTCGTCATTTCGGGCGACCTGACCGAGGACGGCGGCGCCGTGCAGTTCGAAGAGCTGGCCCGCATTCTATCGGAGAGCGGCATCGATCCTTACAAGATCACCCTCGTGCCGGGCAACCACGACGCTTACGGTGATCCGCGCGAGCTCGCGCGCGCTTTCGCGGGGCCGCTGCGGCCGTACTCTTCGTCGAGCGCGGGAGATGCCGGCAAGGTGATCGATCTCGGCGATGTGATTCTCTTGCCGGTCAGCACCGCCATTCACCAGCACTGGGCATCGTCGTCGGGCTTCATCGATCGCGTCGGCTTCGAGCAGCTCGAAAGGCGAACGTCCGATCCCGGGATCTCCAAGCACGCCGTGGTCGTCGTGCAGCACCACGCTCCCATGCGCCACCCCATCGCCGCCCTGCAGTGGGTCGATGGTCTGCGCGGGTACGGTCGGCTCCTCGCGCTGCTCTCCAAGGTTCGCGGTGTCCAGGTGCTCCACGGCCACCTGCACCGCGCCATCACCCGCGTCCTCGAGCTGGGTGGCATGTCCCGCATCTTCGGCGCCACCGCCGTCGTCGAAGACGACACCCCCCGCGTCCGCTTCTACGAAACCCGCGCCGGTATCATCGTTCCGGCATAACCCGCGGCTTGGCCGCGGGTTATGCCTCGTTGTCTCACGGGGGCTGCGCCCCCGCCCAACCGGAGCAAGTCCGGATTTGGGTCCCACCCCCGCCCTGCCTCCGGCAGCGTGCACAAAATCTTTTTGGCTCTCTTGGCGCCGTGGCGGTTCGCCCGAAATCATCTCCAGCCGCCTTCAGCCCATCGTCTCCAAGCCGCATGGCAGAGGTTGCCAGCCAGTTGGAAACGACTAGCATCCGGGCCCGATGCCCAGCTCCCATGTCCGAATCGAGAAGGACACCTTC
>JBBSDY010000500.1:0-4052 GCA_038240245.1 Polyangiales bacterium | reverse complement strand
TGCAATGTACGAGCACC
This sequence comes from Polyangiales bacterium, assembly GCA_038240245.1. Lineage (GTDB taxonomy): Bacteria > Myxococcota_A > Polyangia > Polyangiales > Polyangiaceae > DASWDH01. Next base: position 4,035 of record JBBSDY010000500.1, on the reverse strand, counting down.
GCCGACTCTCCATCGTCCTGGCCGGCGGCATGCTGCTCGGCTGCACAGACCCTCCGATCGTCGTCGTGGCGCGCGACCAGGCTGGGGCCCGCCAGCGACCTCACGTCGAGAACGGGACCATCGTCACGGACATTGGATCGCGCCTGCATGGCGTTACCATCGGCATCGATCTCGATCCCACGTTCGTGATCGCCCAGTCGATCTTCGACGACGCCGCACAATCGAACGGGCTCAACGCGGTTCATGTCTATCTCGAGAGCTGGGCCGATCCGTCGGGAAAAAACGCCGCCCAGGCCGATCGAATCGTGGAAGCGGCCGCCGAGGCCGGCCTCTACGTGATCGTCGGCATCGGGGGTGGCGCGTCCGGCAATGGGCACTCCGGCAACGGTTGGTTCGACATCGACAAAATCCGATCGTTCTGGGGCTTTTACGCGCCCCGATACAAGGACCGAACCCACGTTCTGTTCGAGCTCCAAAACAATCCCGAAACCGTGTGCGACGCGCCGCTGCAACCCGCGACCATCGACATGGAGCGCGAGGGATACGCCTTGATTCGAGGTTTGGCGCCGGATTCGGCTATTCTTCTTTTCAGCTTTCGGAGCGTCCCCGATGCAGGCACCCTTGCCGATTCGATCTCGCGGGTGACCGACGTAGTCGACTGGTCCAATGCTTTCGTGGCCACGCAGGCACAGGGCGATGGTCCCTGCGCGCCCACCAGCAGCTATGCCGCCGTGCTTGGATCGGCCAGGGCGCGCAACGTGCCCGTGGTCATCACGTCGACGTCGGCCGAAGGCTGGGAGGTTGCCGTTCGCGAGCTCGAGAGCGACAAGGTGAGCTGGCTGTTCTCGCACTGGCTCGCCCGTACGCACGACTTCACGTCGTTTCGGGCGGAGGTCACCGCGGCCAATTTGATGTGGTGCCCCGACTTCGGAAGCTTTCCCATGGTGGCCTCGACTTGCGGCGGCAAGCCGTGAGGCGTGGCTGGTGGCGCGCGCTGCCCGGCTGGGCCGCGATGATTCTCCATGCCGCTGCCGGCACGGCCGCCCCGACACAGCGCGATCTCGGCGGCGCGCACCTGTCGTGGGTCCGCACACCGGCGGCCAGCTCTTGCCCGGATGCGGCGCACGTCGAAGCCGACGTCACTCGCCGCCTGGGCGTCTCTCCCTTCTCGGCCCCTCCCAAGACGTCACTCGAGGTCACGGTCTCGAGGAACGACGACATCTGGAAGGCAGACATCGAGATGCGCGGCGCCGATGGCGCGTCGACGGGATCGCGCACGGTGACGAGCGACGCGGCCACGTGCGCATCGCTCACCGCTGCTGCAGGCCTGGCGATCGCGCTGATGATCAACCCCGATGCGTTGCTCGCGCCTGATCCTCAGCCCGCCGCGACGCCGACCAGCGCTCCGCCGCCAGTGCCCGAGCCCACCCCGCACCGGGTCGAGATCTCGCCGCCGCGCGCGGTGACCGGCGCCGTCGAGGTCTCGGCGGTCGCCGCGGCGCGGGTGCTGCCGCAGATGGCCGCCGGGATCGAGCTGCGCGCCAACATTGACGTCGCGCCTCGAACCTTCGTGTCCGTCAGCGGTTTACTTCTCCCCGAGCAGCAGGCTTCTCGCACCGATGGCGACGTGAGGTTCGGCATCACATGGGCGACACTGGGGCCCTGCTACCGACCGCTCGCCACTTCGAGCTGGGAGGTCGCGGGTTGCGCGTCCCTGGTCGCCGGAGCGATGCACGTCGTCGTTGCCACCCCGACCCCCGATGAGGTGGGCCAGCGATTTTACTGGGGGGGCACCGCGGGCGCGCGATTGACCTTCGTCCCGTCGGCAGGCTGGGAGCTCGTGGCGCGAGCCGATCTCATCACGCCGTTCAATCGACGAACGTTCGTCGTCGAGCACGACCGACCCAGACGGGCGGCGACCGTCTTCACCCAGCCGGCGCTGGGGGCGCTGTTCTCGCTGGGGATCGGCATTCGCTACTGATGTCCGTCTCGCGCCTACTGTTCGCCTGGCCACCTACCGACAAAAAAACGCGGTGCCTTCGAAGGATTCGCAGTCTGCACACAATTTTATCGTGTAGGCGGGTAGTTTTGAAGGATCGGACGATCGGCTACATTCTTGATGGGAATGGACTCGATCGCCTCTCGCATTGCCGTGGCCATCGAGGCACCGCCCAATCTCCAGACTATCTATGAGCAGTCGGCCGAATTCGTTTGGTTGACGCTGCAGCGTCTGGGCGTGCGTTACCACGATCTGGATGACCTCTGTCATGACGTATTTCTCATTGCCCATCGCAAGCTCGCTGAATTCGACGGCCGAACCAAGATCCAGGCATGGCTCTTCGGGATCTGCTTGCGGGTGGCGGCCAACTACCGCAGAAGGGCCTACATTCGACTCGAACAGGTCGCTGGAGCGATGTCCGACGATGACGATGCGACATTTTCGAGTCCCCCGTCGGGCAGCCCGCACGAGGCCCTGGTGCGCCTCGAATCGCAGAAAAGAGCAACCGACATTCTCGATCGCATGGATCTCGCCAAGCGCGCGGTGTTCGTGATGTTCGAGATCGAGGAAATCGGCTGTCAGGACATCGCGACAGAGCTGGGCGTTCCGGTCGGCACGGTCTACTCGCGGCTGCACGCGGCGCGACAATTTTTTGCCGCTGAAGTCCAGCGGCAGCGCGATGGGGAGGCAGACCGTCATGAATGAGCCCCGGCGCTGGCTGGACGACGACCAAACGCCGCGCGAAACGGCAGAGCTGCTGCGATCGCTCAAGGGCCCGCGGCCCATGCCGCCCGGGCGAAAAGCTGCGATGGTGGGAATTCTCGCCGGGCTCGCCAGCCAGTCGCCGCGCGTCGCATCGGGCATGGCATGGCTCAAGGCCGCGATGCTTGCGACGGCCGTCGTGGGAGCGGGCGTCGGGGCGGTGGTGCTCGCTCGACGCACGAGCCCTCCCTCGGTGACCGCGCAGCACGACGTCGTGGCGGCCGAGTCCCCTCCCCTTGCCGCGACCGAGCCCAGCCCTCCCGAACCCATGGTCGCACCCGGCCCGACGATCGATCCACCGCGATCCACCACCCAACCTTCACCGTCCGCGCGATCGTTCGCGCGTGGCGACTCCCTCGCCGACGAGGAGGCCTTGCTCGAAGAAGCCCGGCGCGCGCTCGCGAGCTCTCCGGGGCAAGCGTTGAAGCTGCTTCGCCAGCATCGCCAGCAGTTTCCCCATGGCGAGCTGACCGCCGAACGTCTGTATCTGAGCGCCGAAGCATTCGCGCGACTGGGCGACAAGGCCAACGCCGAGCGGCAAGCCAAGATCCTACTCGAGCGTTTTCCCACCAGCGCCTACGCGCGTCGCATTCCGTCGCTGCTCGGAACGCCACCGACGCCGCCCTGAGCTCGGATCGACGAAGCGTCAGTTGGCGCGGGTGACGCTCATCACGTCGAATTGCAGGAAGTTGCCGTTGTACGGCTGGGGCAGCTTGGCCCCTGCGAACATCATGGTGCCGTCGTTGGTCACTTGATGGTGGTCGCCGTCGATGGTGTAGAAGTCGAGCGAGGCCTGCCCCTTGATGGGGATCGTGATGGTGTACTCGTTCTTGTAGACCTGATGAGGCTGACGATCGACGCCATCGAAGTCGGTAGTGTAGTTGAGGTAGTAGCTCTTCTTCGGAGACGACACGACGAGCGCGAAGATGTTGAAGCCGTTGAAGCAGCCGTCGCTGGGGTTGATCTCGGGGGGAACGGTGAACGCCAGGGCAAACATCGCGTCGGTCTCGGGCGGGTGGATCTTGCACGCGCCCTGTCCGGGTTTCAGGTTGGCGTTCTTGGTGGCCGTGGCCGCATTGTGAATGGTGGGCAGGCCGCCGCTGTAGAAAAGCATGCTCGCGGGGTCGAGCGTGCCACCCTCGTACCAGTAGCGCTCGGCCACGCCCCGCACGTGCAGTGTCACGTTGTAGGTGACGTTGGGATCGCCGCCGAAGTGCTCGGTGTGGTGCTGGTTCTCGTTCTCGGGTTTCTCTTCGCAGCAGCAGTCGCCCTTG
>JBBSDY010000499.1:0-4080 GCA_038240245.1 Polyangiales bacterium | reverse complement strand
TGCGTCGTGCCCTTGGGGATCACGGCGATGCGGGTGATAGTGGGCGACGCTCCCGGAGCCTTGTCGCTCTTGCACGAAGAGAGCGCCAGCGAAAGGACGAGAACGGCCCAGGCGAGCGCCCTTGTCATCATGGTGGCTCCATGAATAACACGAAACGGCACGGCGCAAGACCGTCAGCGGCGTCTTCGTTTCGGCTTTTCCGTCTTCTTCGTCTTCTTGCCGGGACGCTGCTGTTTTTCTGGCTTGGCGGACCCGGAGCGCGCGCTGGCTTGGTTGTCTTTGCGCTTGGCCTGCGCGCCGCCCTTGCCCGCGGCCTGGACATTCTTAGCCTGAAAGCGCTTACCTTTGCGGCGCGGATCGGGAGCGTTGACCTGGGCGCCCACGCGGCGGCCGTAGACGGTACGGCGCAGAATGGCCACGTCCTCGATGACGACTTCCATCTTGTCGCCGAGGGCAATCGCATCGCCCGAGCGAACGCCGACCATGCGCATGTTGTCGTCGTCGAGCTCGTAGCGATCTTGTCCCAGCGATTCGGCCTTGACCAGCACATCGACGAACGGGCTGTCGATTTGCACGAACACACCCGAGCCGACGAGCGCGGTCACCTTGGCGGTGAACGTCGCACCGATGTGGGCGCGCATGTAGAGCGCCTTGTAGAGATCGACGACCTCGCGCTCGACGTCCATGGCATGGCGTTCGCGATCCGACGCCGTCGTTGCGCTCATCCGCAAAATGTCGACGGCGCCGGTGCTCTTGTCGACGTGCTTCTTCGCCAGAAGGGCGCGCACGGCGCGGTGCACGACGAGATCGGGATAGCGCCGGATGGGCGAGGTAAAGTGGAGGTACGTCGTGCTGGCGAGGCCAAAGTGCCCAATGTTGTTGGTATCGTAGGTGGCCTGCTTCATCGCTCGCAGCAAGAGCATGTTGAACACGTCGCGCGCGGGGTGCGCTGCCACGCGCTTGAGCAGGCCGGAGAGCTTTTTGGGATCCTTGGCGTCCTCGAGATCGAAGGCGATGCCCAGCGCGGTCGCCATGCTCGAAAATCGGTCGAGCTTGGCCTCGTCGGGAGGACCATGCACCCGGTAGATGGTGGGAACTCCGCGCTCGGCGAGATATCGAGCGACCAGCTCATTGGCCAGGAGCATCAGCTCTTCGATGAGCTGGTAGGCCTTTTTGACGCCGGGATCTTCGCTGCGCCGCTCGACGGTGATGGGTGCGCCCGTCTTGGGATCGAGCACGATCTTGACCTCGGGCAGCTCGAAGTCGAGCGCACCGCGACGCATGCGGTGGGCGCGCAGCAGCATCGACAGATCGTAAAGAACGCGCAGATTGGCGACCATCGACTCGGCTAGCTCGCTCTTGGGCGGCTTGTCGGTGAACTTGAGCGCGCGGGCGACGCCCCCATAGGTGAGCTTTGCGGCCGAGCGCATGAACCCTTCGAGCACCCGGAACGACGTCACCACACCGGCCGGATCGAGGATCGCTTCGACGCAAAGACAGAGGCGAATCGTATCGGGTAAGAGCGAGCAGAGGTGCGACGACAGCGCGCGGGGCAACATGGGGACGGCGCGGTCGGGAAGGTAGATGGAGCACCCGCGCGCCAGCGCCGCCTTGTCGATGGCGGTGCCGGGGCGCACGTACTCCGAGACATCGGCGATCGCGATCCACACCTTGTACGAGCCGCCTGATTCACGGATCGCCCACACCGCGTCGTCGTGATCGCGCGCGTCTTCGGGATCGATTGTGGGAAGGGGCAAGTGCGTCAGGTCTTCGCGGCCGGCGTAGGCTTCCTTGGCCACCTCGGTCCCGTATGCCTCGGCCTCGCTCACCGCGTCGGGCGGATGCGGCTCTTCGATCTCTTCGCGGATGAGGATCTTGACGACCTCGACGTTGGGATCGCCGGGGGTCCCGAGGACGGCATCGAGCTCGCCCTCCGGGGTCTCGCGCGGCATGTCCGGAAAGCGCGTGATCCGGGCGACGGCAGCGGCGCCGTCCTCGCCCTGCACGAGCCCTTTCGAGTCGGCCGGCGGATGAAGCACGATGGGCCCCCGCACGCGGGCGTCGTCGGGCTCGAGCCATTGCGCTTTTCCGCGACGCCGAAGCACACCGGGCACCTTGTGGTTGGCGCGGGTGACGACGCGCATCACCTCGCCTTCCGATCCGCGCGTCGATCGGGATACCAGGCGCGCCTCGACGAGATCGCCGTGCATGGCCCCCGCCAATCGATCTTCGGGAATGTAGAGGTTGTCTTCGAAGCCGACGGTTGCCACGAAGCCGAAACCGCGCGCGTTGACGCTCAAGATACCCTGCCGAACGGCCTCGTGACCCATGCTCGTGCCCTATACCCCAATCGGGGCCGCGCCAGGACAAACTCAAACGATGGGGTATAACTCGCTTGCATGGCCTCGCGGCTCTCGTCGTTGATTTTCCGGTTGGCCCTTCTCATCGCCCTCGGCGTTAGCGCCGCCCTGCTCATCGACTACGTGCGCCCCCTGCCCGCGTTCTGTGACGTGGGCTCGGGCTGCGACCAGGTGCGACTGTCGCGGTTCAGCTCGGTCCTCGGGATCCCCCTTCCCTTCATTGGCCTCGGGGGCTTCGCCCTGTGGATGACCGCGTCGCTTCTGCAAGCGGGGTGGGCGCGCTCAATCACGCGTTGGCTCGCCATCGTGGCGGGCCCCGGCGCGATCTTGTTACTTCTGACGCAAGCATTCGTCATCAAAGTTTTTTGCAAACTCTGCGTGACCGTCGACATCGCCACGATCGTCGCCGCCGCGGCCGCCGCGCTCGCATCCAGACGCGAGGCCGGCGAGACATCCGCCTAGCCGCGCTGGCTCTGGCCGGTCGCGATGATCGTCGCCCTGGTGCTGCCCGGCGCGTGGGCCATCGTCCAGCCTTCACCGCCTGTCCCGCGTGAGATCGCGCGCCTGTGGGTCGCCGGAAAGATCAACGTCGTCGAGTTCGCCGACTTCCAGTGCCCCTTCTGCAAACAGCAGCACCCGCCGATGAGCGAGGTTCTCGGCGAATACCAGGGTCGCGTGCATTTCGTGAGGCTCAACATGCCGCTCACGATGCATTCTCAGTCACGCACCGCTGCCCGCGCCTATTGCTGCGCCGAAGCTCAGGACAAGGGGCCGGCCATGGCCGATGCGCTCTTTCAGTCCGAAACGCTCACCCCCGAAGCCTGCGAAAAGCTCGCTGCCTCGCTCGGCCTGTCGCTGACCGACTACCGGGCGTGCGTGGCCAGCTCGTCGACCGACGCCCGCATCGACGACGAGATCGACCGCGTGAAGAGCGCGGGGCTCGCCGGGCTTCCCACGGTATGGATCGGTGATCAGGTTCTGGTCGGGGCCCAGTCCCTCGACAAGCTCCGCGACGCGTTCGCCGAGGCCGCCAGCGGAAAAACGCCCCTCCGATTGCCGACCGCCCTGCTCTGGGCGACGCTTGCCGCCGTCCTGGTCGCGGTCGCCGCGGTCGCCGTGCGGACCTCGGGCAACCGATCCGTCTGAGTGCTATCCTTCGAGATGCACGACGCCCGTCCCGAGAAGCTTCCCCTCGAGCTCTTCGAACGCCTTCCCAAGGCCGATCTCCACGTTCACCTCGACGGCTCGCTTCGCCTCGAGACCATCATCGATCTGGCCCGGCAAGAGAGCGTCGAGCTCGTCAGCTACGACCCTGCCGAGCTGCGCCGCGCCATGCACCTGGGTGAAAACTGCGGCTCTCTGGCCGAGTATTTGAAGGCCTTCGACATCACCCTGCGGGTCATGCAGACCGAGTCGTCGCTCTATCGTATCGCCTACGAGCTCGGAGAAGACGCCGCACGCGAGAACGTCCGCTACATGGAAGTCCGCTACTCGCCGATGCTCCACACCCACCGCGGCCTCAAGCTGACGCGGGTCATCGAGGCCGTGCTCGCCGGCCTCAAGGCAGCACGCGACAAGTGCGGCATCGAGTCGAACATCATCATCTGCGGGATTCGCAACGTATCGGTCGCTTCGTCGCTCGAGATGGCCGAGCTCGCCGTCGCCTACAAGGGGCGCGGCGTGGTGGGCTTCGATCTGGCCGGCGCGGAATACGATCACC
>JBBSDY010000498.1:0-4086 GCA_038240245.1 Polyangiales bacterium | reverse complement strand
TCGATGTTGGTCACCACCGCCACGGTGGGGGTGAGGCGCAAGAACGAGCCATCGCTCTCGTCAGCCTCGGCCACCAGGAGATCGCCAGCCCCGAGCCGGGCATTGGATCCGAGCGCCGCCATCTTTCCCCCGACGACGACGGTGGGATCGAGCCCCGCCGCGCGCAGCACGGTGGCGATGAGCGAGGTGGTGGTCGTCTTGCCGTGCGATCCGGCGATGGCCACGCCGTATTTGACGCGCATCAGCTCGGCCAGCATCTCGGCGCGCCCGATGACCGGTGTGCCACCGGCGCGTGCCTCGAGGATCTCGGGGTTCCCGGGGGCGATGGCGCTCGAGAACACGACCACATCGGCGTCTCGCACGTTCTCGGCGCGATGGCCCACGTCGATGCGCACGCCAAGCTCGCCCAACCTGCGGGTGATCTCGTTCTCTTTCAAATCCGATCCCGACACGTCGAACTCGAGGGTGTGCAAGATCTCGGCAAGGCCGCTCATGCCGATGCCGCCAATCCCCCCGAAATGCACGTGCCTGACGCGGCCTCTAAACACGCGCGACCTCGCTCTCGCTCGAGTCAGCGTGGTAGAGAGCCGGATTTTGAACCGCCAAGTCTCCAAGAGCGCCAGCAAAAAAAGACTTGGCGCCCTTGGCGTCTTGGCGGTTCTCTGCCTCCGTACCTTGGGTGCCATCGGCGTCGGAACGGAGGGGGATGCCGGCAAGCTCGAGAAGGTCGATGGCAATCGCGCGGGCTGCGTCGGGCCTTCCCAGGGATCGCGCAGCGTCGGCCATTTGCTGGCGAGCTGCTTCGCTGGCGGCCAGGGTCACGATCTCTTGGGCGAGACGGGACGGGGTCGCCTCTGACTGCGCAAGGCAAACGGCGGCGCCCACCTTGGCGAGAGCTTCGGCGTTTTCGCGTTGGTGCACGCCCTTGAAGGGCAAGGGGACCAAGATCGACGGGCGGCCGATGGCGCAGAGCTCGGCGAGCGCGCCGGCGCCGGAACGTCCGATGAAGAGATCGGCCCGCGCAAGCTCGCCCGCGACGTCATCGACGAAGGCAACCACTGTCGCGTGCTCGCCCACGCCGAGCTCTTCATAACGGCGGCGCACCTCGTCATCGCGATCGCGACCCGCTTGATGGACGACGGAAAGACCGGTGACCTGCCGCGATGCCTCGGCGAATGCGGCCGGAACCACGTCGTTCAGCGCCTTGGCTCCCTGGCTTCCCCCGAGAACGAGCAACAGCATGCGGCCAGGACTCGCTGCATAAGGACTCGGGCGGAACGATCCACGCAGCGGCACGCCGGTACGGCGGGACATCTTCGATCCGAGCTGCTGCTCGGTTTCGGAAAACGCGACGTACGCACGCCGCGCAAACGGAACGAGCCAGCGGTTGGCGAGACCGAGTACCACGTCGGGCGCCAGGATCGCGACCGGGACACGCGCCGACCACGCCGCAAGCCCCACCGGACCGGCCGCATACCCACCGACCGCCAGAAGAGCAGCCGGCTCGAGCCGCTTGACCAGTGCACGCGCGCGCGGAAGAACGGACGCGGCTCGCGCGACACCTCGCAACGCACCGAGGGCGCCGCCGCCCTTGATCGGCAGAACCTCGAGAACCTCGAGCTCGTCGCCGCGCTCGGGCACGACGCGGGTTTCGATCCCTCGCGAGGTTCCCACGTACACCACGCGCACGTCGGCTTCGGCCCTCAGGGCGTCGGCCACGGCAACCATCGGAAAGACGTGCCCTCCCGTGCCACCGCCGGCCAACATGATCACCGGAAGGCTCACAGCGTTCCCTCCCCGGCCGACGTCATGACCACCGCGCTCGCCTCGGGTGCGTCGATCTTCTCGGAGACGAACGGAATGGGAGCGTCTCCCCGCTGTCGCGAGACGTTGAGAAGAATGCCCGTGGCCACCGCGTTGACGAGGAGCGACGATCCGCCGTAGCTCACGAACGGAAGCGTCAGCCCCTTGGTCGGCAGGATGGCCATCGCCACGGCGAGGTTCACCATCGCCTGCACGCCGAACATCGTCGAGATGCCGAACGCGATGAAGCTGCCGTAGTCGTCCTTGGCTTGCAGGGCCACGCGAACGCCCCGCGACACAATCACCAGGTACGCCGCGCAAAGACCCAGCACACCCACGAATCCGAGCTCCTCGCCCACGATTGCCGCAATGAAGTCGTTGTGCGCCTCGGGCAGGTAAAGGACCTGCAGCCCGCGGCCGAGACCAAGACCGAACAGCCCACCCGATCCAAAGCTCATCACCGACTGGAAGGGCTGGTAGGCAAGATCCTGACGGTGCTTGTCCATGTCGAGCCACGCCAGGTAGCGCTGCAGACGGTACGACCGGGAAAGGACGAGCCCAACGCCCATGGCCACGCCGGCTATCGACCCACCCAGCAGGTAGCCGACCTTGGCGCCAGCCACGAAGAGCATGGTGAACGTGAGAAAGAGGAGCACGACCGCGCTGCCGAAGTCGGGTTGCTTCAAGCAGAGGAACATCAAGAAGCCCGCCATGATGAGGTGGGGAACGAATCCGATGAGAAAAGTTCGGATCTTCTCGGCCTTCTTGGAGAGCGAATACGACAGCCAGAGCACCAGACCGAGCTTGGCCATCTCGGCAGGTTGGATGTGCACGGGCCCGAGGGTGAGCCACCGGCGCGCGCCGCCTCCGGAGTGACCGAATCCGACCACGCAGAGGAGCAGCAACACGGTGACGACGAAAAGGATGGGATAGGTGGCTCGCCGGTAGCGGTGGTAGTCGATGTGACTCGTGACCCACATGAGGCCGAGCGCGATGATGGCGTAGAACACCTCTTTTTTCAGGAAGAACTGGGGGTCCTTCTGTTGGATGGTCGCCTCGATCGCGCTCGCGCTGTAGACCATCACCACCCCGAAGCCGATGAGCGCGATGACCACGGCCGCGAGAACGGGATCGATGGGGCCCTCGTCGGGCCTTCGCCGAAAGAGCGAGCGAGAGAGCACGCCCTGCAACCGACGTGACGGGGACAGCGACGGATTCATGCTCGCTCCTCCGGTGACGGTGCGTCATTTCGCTCGAGGGCTCGTACGGCGCGAACGAAGGCGTCACCCCTGTCCTTGTAGTCGTTGAACATGTCGAAGCTCGAGCAAGCGGGGCTGAGCAGAACGGCGTCGCCCGGCTGGGCGAGCTTCGCCGCGAGGGCAACGGCCTCTTGCATGGACGCTGCCCGGGCGATCTCCACGACACCTGCCGCCGCGGTGGCGATCCGCTCGGCGGCCTCGCCGATGACGACGAGCGCCCTGCCCTTCTTGCCAAGCTCCGCTACAAGCGGGTCGTAGGTGCCGAGCTTGTCGCGCCCTCCCGCAATCAGGACCACGTGGGCCTCGGCGAGGCCGCGCAGCGCGGACACCGAGGCGCCCACGTTGGTGCCCTTCGAATCGTCGTAGTAACGAACGTCGGCGATCTCGGAGACGAGCGCGGTGCGGTGGGCCAGTCCCTCGAACTTGGCCAGGGCGCCGCCAATGGCCTCGGCACCGGCTCCGGCTTCTGACGCGCAAGCGATGGCCGCCGCGACGTTGAGCAGATTGTGCGCCCCCTTGAGCCGGATCTGGGAGATCGGGTAGCGCCGCTCGCGCAGGCGATCGATGATGACCTGCGCGGACACATCAGCAAATACATCGCCCCCGGGACCGAACGTGACGACGCGACCGTCCCCGCGGTGGGCCTCGCGGGTCACCACGTTGTCGCCCTTGGGGACGATGGCGACGTCCTCGGGCGTTTGGTTGACGAACATGTTCCCCTTTGCCGCGGCGTAAGCGAGAAAGCTGGGGTAACGATCGAGATGATCTTCGGTGATGTTGAGGAGCGCCGCGACTTGCGGATGAAACGTGGGGGCGCGCTCGAGCTGGAAGCTCGACACCTCGAGAACGAGAACATCGAACGACTGCCCGACGACCGCGGACAATGGGATGCCAAAGTTGGCGCCCACGAACACCTTCTTTCGTTCGGCCGCCAGCATCTCGTGGACGAGCGCCGTGGTGGTGCTCTTGCCATTGGTTCCGCCGATGGCGACGATGGGCGCCTCCATCTGGCGGGTGGCCAGCT
>JBBSDY010000497.1:0-4087 GCA_038240245.1 Polyangiales bacterium | reverse complement strand
ACCAACTACTTCGGCGTCGTGCGGGCCACCCTCGCTGTCCTGCCCGCCGTGGGGGTGTGCGCGCTTTCTGGGGGATATTTCGGCCGTCTCGAGGCAACGGCCCGGGCCGAGGGGCCCGCCACCGCGGGACCGAGCGCTCCTTCGGCGACCTATGCCTGTGAGGTCAAGGGCACGCCCCTCATGGCCAAGGGGGCGAGCCTGTGGGCCAACGCTCAGACATCGTCGGTGGTCGGTTCGTTTGCAGGGCAGCCCATTGGCGTGACCGCGACCAGTTTTTCCGTGGCGGGACGGGTGAAGGTCCGCACCTCGGGCGGCGTGCGCATCGATGGCTTCGTCGACGCCAAGGACCTGCCCCTCTACACCGCCGCCGACGTTCCTGTCGTCGCCGGGCACGTCTGGATCGCGCCTGGACAACGGGTCGGGTTCACGGCGTCTCCGTCCGGGCTTACCATCGAAGCTCCCCCGACCGGGCCGCTCGCGCAGTCGGTGCGCGCCCCGTCGCCTTGCTCGTCGCTGTCGCTCGACAAACGCCCACGTCCGATGTGGGACGTGCCCGGCTCCGGACGTGGCTACCTGCCCCGGCGCGAATCGCTCGAGCTGCGCGATCAGCCTGGCGGGCCCGTCATCCAGACCCTGCGCCTCGGTCAGCCGGGAGCCATGCTCCTGTGGAGCACCGAGACGCGCGACGGCTATGTGCACGTCGAGTACCACGAGGATCTCGTCCTCGACGCCTGGATCGCGGTGGCCGACCTGAACGCGCTCAAACCGGGCGAGACGATGGACCGTCTGGCGCCCCCATCGACGGTGACCGGATCGGCGAGGCTCGCGCTCGCTGGACAGACCCTCATCGTGCGAGCCCAGAAAGACGTGCCCTTGAGGCTCACCACGAAAGATGGCGCGCAGCCCATTGGATTCATCGAGGCTGGCGGCGAGGTGTACGTCACCGAAACGGTGCTGGGCTGGTCGGCGGTGCTTCCCCGCGGTCTCAACGTCCTTCCGCCCGACGGCCATTCGTTTTGGGTTCCGGCCGCCGAAGTCGGCACCGCCAAGCCCTGATCGTTCTTGCGGCGCGGCGGGCGGCCAACTAGCTTCTTTCGGCCATGCCGCTCTCCGACGAACTCCTGCGGGCCGCGCTCACCCGTACCCTCGACGAGACCCATCTCGACGAGCTGGGCGCCAAGTACGAGGGCAAAGTCCGCGACAACTACAGCACGTCCGACGGACGCCGTTTCGTCGTGGTGACCGATCGCATCAGCGCGTTCGATCGCGTGCTCGGGACGCTGCCCCTGAAGGGCCAGATCTTGAACCGCCTCGCCGCGTGGTGGTTTACCAAGACCGTCCACGTGATGAAAAACCACGTGCTGCGCGTGCCCGATCCCAACGTCATCGATGCGGTGGAGTGCGAGCCTCTGCCCGTCGAGATGGTCGTGCGCGCCTACGTGACCGGGGTCACGTCGACGAGCATCTGGACGCACTACGCCGCGGGCAAGCGCGAGTTCTGCGGCAACCGCTTGCCCGACGGGCTCAAGAAGAATCAAAAGCTCGACAAGGCAATCCTGACCCCCAGCACCAAGGCCGAAAAGGGCGATCACGACGTGTCGGCGTCGCGCGACGAAATCCTGGCCATGGGGCGCATCAGCGCCGCCGATTTCGATCTCGCGGCGAGCGCCGCCATGCGCCTCTTCGACTTCGGCGCGCGCATCTGCCACGAGCGCGGGCTCATTCTCGTCGATACCAAGTACGAGTTCGGCCGCACCAAAGAGGGCGAGATCGTCGTCATCGACGAAGTTCACACGCCCGACTCTTCGCGCTTTTGGTTCTCGCGAAGCTACGAAGAGCGCTTTGCAAAGGGCGAAGAGCCCGAGTCCTTCGACAAGGAGTACGTGCGCCGCTACTTGGCCAAGCTCGGCTTCAAGGGCGACGGGCCCATTCCCCCCATCCCCGACGACGTGCGGGTCGAAGCCACGCGCCGCTACATCGAGGCGTACGAGACCATCACCGGCGAGTCGTTCGAACCCGATCTCGAAGATCCGGGCCCGCGCCTGCGCAGAAACTTGGGACTGTCATGAAGGTCACCGTCTACGTGCGTCTCAAGGGTGAAGTACTCGACCCCCAGGGCGACGCCGTCAAACGTGCGCTTTTGACACTGGGTTTCGAGGGCGTACAGAGCGTGCGCGTCGGCAAGTTGGTCGAGATGCAGGTCGAGGACAAGCTCGCCAAGGCGCCCGACTTCGAGAGCCGGCTGAAAAAAATGTCCGACGAGATGCTCGCCAATCCGGTCATCGAGGACTACGAAATCCGCTTGTCGTAGTGGCCCGGACCATAAGAAACAGCACAAGAAAACGTTGGAATCCTGACACGCGGGTCGCCGTCCGCATGTCACGATTCGACCATGCAGATCGACGCCGCTTGCACCGGGCGAGCGTGCGCCATGCTCGCCATTTCGCTCATCGGATGCTCGGAGGCCCGACCCGAATCGTCCGATCCCTCTGCGCAAAGTCCGGCGGGAAGCGACAAGGTCGCCGGCGCGGGCGGCACAGCCCAGCTCGCCGGCAGCTCCGCAGGCTCGGCCCCGGGCGGCGCAGCCCCAGCCGACGCAAGCTCCGCCAACGTCGGTAAAATCGGCGCGGATGCAGGTCATGCGATCTTCGACGGTGGACCCGACGAGCCCATGGCGCCCGATCCGGGCGTCGCCATGCCCTTCGTGCACTCACTCTTCACCGATCACATGGTGCTTCAGCGGGATGCGATGACCCCGGTCTGGGGCTGGAGCCAGCCAGGCGACAAGGTCACCGTGCAGATCGCGGCGAAGACTTTCACCGCCACCGCCGACTCGTATGGACGCTGGCTGGTTCGGATCGGACCCTTCGCGGCGGGCGGCCCGTGGACGCTCGCGATATCGGGACCGAAGTCGGTCACGATGCAAGACGTCTTCTTTGGCGACGTGTGGATATGCAGCGGCCAATCCAACATGGTCCTTCCGGTGAGCGCGATTCTCAACGGCGCTGCCGAGGTTGCAGCAAGCAGCGTCCCGCACCTGCGCCACTTCACCGTCCCCGAACGGGCGCAGAGGATGCCGCACCAGAGCTTGTCGGGCAACTCGAGCTGGGCCGTCGCGGGGCCATCCACCACCGGCAACCTGTCGGCCTCGTGCTACTTTTTCGGCCGTTCCCTCGAGAAAAAACTCGACGTTCCGATCGGGCTCATCGTGGCAGCCGTTGGCGGTACCTGGATCGAGGCGTGGACGGGCGGCCCGGCGCTGGCCGCAATCGAGGACTTCCGACCTGCGGTGGATGCACTGGCAACGGCGGCGGATCCTGTCGGCAATAACACGGTGAGCGTGCTCTACAACGGAATGGTCGCTCCCCTTTTGCCGTACGGCATCAAGGGCGCCGCCTGGTACCAGGGCGAGAGCAACGCCGACAACAACACCAACCATGCCTCACCCGATCAGTACAGCTGGGTGCTGCCGGCGTTGATCAGCGACTGGCGCACGCGCTTCAAGATGGGAAACTTTCCGTTCCTCATCGTCCAGCTGCCCAACTACTCGGCTCCCCAGACCTTGCCTTCCGAAGACGGCAGCTACTGGGCCCTCTTGCGCGAAGCTCAGCTCGATACCGCTCTCGACGATCCCCACGACGTCTCGCCGCGATCGCAGATATTGGTGATGCCATGGACCTTCACCCTCGCAACAAGCAAGACGTGGGCGCGCGTCTCGCGTCCACGTCTTTCCACGTCGCCTACGCAGACCCGAGCTCGTCCTCGGCGCCCACGCCCGATCAGGTAACGGTCGAGGGTGGGCGCGTTCGGATCTCGTTTGCCAATGCCGACGCGGGCCTCATGGTGGGAACGAAAATCGGTCTCAATCCGGTGGAAGAGGTCGTCGGTGGAGCACTCACCGGCTTCGCGATTGCCGGCGCGGACCGAAAATTCGTGTGGGGCACCGCCGCCATCGATGGCCATTCCGTGGTCGTATCGTCGGCCGCGGTCTCCTCACCGGTCGCCGTTCGCTACGGATGGGCGACCAACCCTTCCTGCAACCTCTATGGCAAGAGTGGGTTGCTCGCGTCGCCCTTCCGCACGGATT
>JBBSDY010000496.1:0-4093 GCA_038240245.1 Polyangiales bacterium | reverse complement strand
GTCGTGCTCACCGCCACGAAGCAGGATGCCTTCAACGTCGTCGCCCGTCTTTCGGCCGGGGCGCCCGAGGCCCAGCGCTTGCCGGGCGTCGTCGTTCTGGGGGCGCACTACGATCACCTGGGAATGGGCGGGCGCGATTCGCTGGCACCCGACAAGCACGAGCCTCACCTCGGGGCGGACGACAATGCCTCGGGTACGGCCGCTCTCATGGAGGCGGCCCGTGCGCTCGCGCTGCGCAAGGGAGAGCTTCGCCGCGACATCGTCTTCATGTCGTTCTCGGGCGAAGAATCGGGCGTGCTCGGCTCGACGTATTTCACGCGAACGCCGAGCGGCGGGCTCAAGATGTCGGACGTCGTGGCCATGATCAACATGGACATGGTCGGGCGCATGCGCGAAAACCACGTGAGCGTGCTGGGGAGTGATTCGGCGGACGAGTGGAAGGGGCTGGTCCAGCCTCTTTGCGCAAAGGCGCGCATCGATTGTTCGACCGGTGGCGAGGGTTACGGGCCCAGCGACCAGATGCCGTTTTATGCCGCGGGCGTTCCGGTGGTGCATTTCTTTACGGGATCGCACTCCGACTACCACAAGCCCAGCGACTCGGCGGACAAGATCAACGGCGCCGGTGCCGGGCAAATCGCAGAGGTCGTGGCGAATCTCGCGCAGGCCGTGGACGCGCGCGACAACCGCCTGACCTTGAAAAAGCTGCAGGCTCCCGCCCCCCAGGGCGACATGCGCAGCTTCAACGCTTCGCTCGGAACGATCCCCGACTATGCCGGTCCGCCCGGCGGACAGAAGGGTGTGCTCCTGGCCGGCGTGCGTGCGGGAGGTGCCGCCGAAGCCGGGGGTCTCAAGCGCGGCGACATCCTGGTGCGCCTCGGCACCCACGATCTCGCGGGGGTCGAGGACTTGATGTACGTGCTCAACGCCTCCAAGCCTGGCGAGCGCGTGACGGCCGTCGTCTTGCGCGAGGGCAAAGAGGTCAAGGTGGAAGTCACCTTTCAAGAGAGCCATCGTCCCCGCTAGACGACCGCGCTTGGCTGTGCCAACCTCCGCCCATGATTCAGATCGGCGAACGCATTCCCGACGCAACTCTGTTCGAGTCCACCGAATTCGGCGAGGCGTGCCCCGCCTCGCCCGCGCGGATCGCCGTGCAAGACGCCACCAAGGGCAAGCGCATCGTCATCTTTGGTTTGCCCGGTGCCTACACGCCCACTTGCTCGGCCAAGCACGTTCCCGGCTACGTCGCCCACTACGATGACTTGCGAGCCAAGAATATCGACGAGATCTGGTGCCTGTCGGTCAACGACGGCTACGTGATGGCCGCCTGGGGTCGCGAGCTGAACGCGCTCGGCAAGGTCCGAATGCTCGGCGATGGAAGCGCAGATCTCACCAAGAAGCTCGGCCTCGAGACCGATCTGTCCGAATCGGGCATGGGCCTTCGCAGCAAGCGCTTTTCGATGCTCGTCGACGACGGCGTGGTCAAGCAGGTCAACGTCGAGGCCAAGGGCAAGTTCGACGTCTCCGACGCCGACACCATGCTCAAGCAGCTCGGCTAGACTCCGGTCCTTTTTTTACGGGCAGGTGAGTGGGGCGCCGGAGGCGACCCAGCTCGGCCCCCCGACCAGAATGGCGTCGTGTTTCTTCGTCGATGAATCAATGGCCATCGACCCGCTGCCGTCGTCGAATCGCCAGTACCCGACGAGCCCCGCTTCGTTGCCCACTAGCCGCGTCTTCATGGCTCTGTTGAGCTGGTCAACGCTGCGTGCGACGTTCCAAACGCGGACTTCGTCGATGATCCCATCGAGCGTCTGGTTGACGAGCGCCGAGCGCCCAATGGTGAGCGTCGTCGCCACGGTCGCCATTCCCGCGATCGTCTTGGTGCCTTTTTCGACGCCGTTGACGTAGACGGTGTTTTTGCCGGCGCCGTCACTCACCACGGCGAGGTGAAACCAATCGCTGACGTTGGCCAGACCGGTATCGAACTGCAAGTCGTCGTTCCACGCGTAGAATTCGAGCCGGTTGTTAATATCGACGTCGAGCGCAAAGGCCTGATCGGTGGTGTTGATGCCGTACTCGAAAAACGCGTCTTCCTTGTTGTAGGCGGTCATCTTGGTCCACATCTCGACCGTTCGCGCACTCTTGCCGATGGGCAGGCTGGTGTCGAGGTTGACGGTGACGCTCTGTGTCCCGCTAAACTGCAGCGCCTTGCCCCCGCCCGGGCAGCCGCCCGCGTCGACGGGCGCGTCGGAAGGGGCGTCGACCGCGGGTAACGCGTCGGAAGCGTCCATCTCGCCAGCGTCGTCGTCGATCGAGGCTTCGGGCAACGAGACGTCGCCCGCGGCGCCACCGAGGTCGTTGCCCCCGGCGGCCCCGCCGACCATGGAGGCGCCACTCTGACCAGAGGAGCCCGCCGACCCTCCTTTGCCTTGGCTCGCGCCCGCTCCGGCGTCGAGACCACCCGAAGGTCCGGTGACGTCGCCCCCCTGGGCGCATCCAGACGCGACGACCAAGACCACGTAGGCGAAGGCGCTGTGAAGAAGAAGCTTCAACATGGCAAGTGTACCGCGTCCCATCGTTTTGGCCCAACTCGACGGCAAATCAGGCCCTGGCGCACGCCTTGTGCCGCAAGCCAAGCACGGGTGACGCCAGAACACCACGATTCCGGACGAGGGCGTCGCCATGGGTCCGCGTTTTTTCGCGTATGGGCCGGTATGCGAATTGCTCTAGTCCGTTGCTCTGGCGAAAAGGAGCTTGACCATGAATACGTCCTCTTGGGCTCACGCCCTCGAGCGGGGTCGCGCGGTGTTGCGTGCGCGGCTCACGCTCCGAGGTCCGCGTGCCTATGCAGATACCCACGATGTTGCCCTCGGGCTGCTGCGCGCCGCCGAGCCGCACAATCGACGCGATCGTCGCGCGCTGGATCTGGGCGCCGGTCGCGGCGAGCTCTCGGCGCGGCTGTCGGCGCTTGGGTACGACGTTACGGCGGTCGAACGATACGTGCCGCAGTTCGAAGCCAAGGTGCCCCTGGTCGATGCCGATCTGAACCAGGCATTCCCCTTCGACGACTCGACCTTCGACGTGGCGATGGCCGTGGAGATTCTGGAGCATCTCGAGAATCCGCGTTCATTTTTGCGCGAGCTGGGGCGGGTGCTCAAGCCGGGTGGGCGGGCCATCGTCTCCACGCCCAATCTCACCAGTCTCCTGTCGCGGGCGCTTTTTGCCGCGTGCGGACAGTGGGACTTGTTCTTCAATCATCCGTGGCGGCTTCGTGATCCTTACTCGTCCTTGGTGCACGGCCACATCACGCCGGTCCCGAAGTGGCTTCTCGAGCATCACGCCCGCGACGCGGGATTCCAGATCGAGGAGCACGGCTACTCGTCTTCGTACGTGCCCGGAATTCCGTGGAGGGTGAATCCGCTGCCCTCGGGGCACGCATTCGGAAGGATTTTGATCACGAGGCTGCGCAAGCCCGGGTAAGTCCGGCTATCATGGAGCGATGTGTTTCCGCTTGGCCCTTGCGGGCCCACTCGTGGCTCTTCTTCTTGTCGCTTGCGGCAGTGATTCGAATGTTGGCACCCTCACCGAGAACGCGGGCGACGCGGCCCCCGGCGATGGATCGGCGGACCACTCGATGGCGATCTCCCACGACGCTGTCGCCGCCGAGGCACCCGGCCCGGACAGCGCTTCGACGGTCCCCCAAGACGCCGCGGAAACGCCCGATCGCGGCAGCACCGAAGGATCGACGGGTGACGGATCGGTGGCTGACGGTTCGATTCCCGCGGTCGACGCCGGCCATGTCGAGGCGGCACTCGCCGATGCGATGGACGCCGCGCTCTCGGCAGATACGGCCATGGCACCGGATTCGAGCTCGACGGACGGAGCCCCGACCGACTCGGCGAGTGTGGTGGACGCCAAGGATGCCGGCGTGGATGCAGCGCCAACTTGCGCCAACGGCCCCTACGTCACGAACACGGTGACGGTGCGCGATCCCTCGACGGGTCTGACTCTGCCGGGAGCCACGGTGAAGGCGAACATCTGCGCCATATCGCAAACGACCGATGCCGCGGGCATGGCCGTGCTCAGGCTTCCCACC
>JBBSDY010000495.1:0-4107 GCA_038240245.1 Polyangiales bacterium | reverse complement strand
GGCGTTGATCTTCTCGACGCGTGCATCAAACCAGAGCTGCGTTGCGACGCTCAGATCGTGCCCTGCGCCGATGCTCCCGCCAAAACGCTTGTAGTCGAGGATTGCGTAAGGGATGTCCCGCAGATCGGCAGCAACGCCCGCGGGCAGCGCTCCATATTGAACTTGCACGTCCTTGTTGCCGAAAAAATCGCGGGCGTCGTTGTAGAGGAGGGACGCCGAGGTCATCCACCCGGTGCCCAAAAAGGCGGGATCGAAGAACCGCGTGCGCAAGGCGAGCTGGTCCTGGCCGACGCCGATGGCAGCGCCGAGCGTGATCCCGGTGCCGGCGAGGTTGGTCTCCGCGAAATCGAGACCTCCGTAGGCAAAGACGCCCTTGGGCGGCCCCACGCTTTCGGTCCGCTCACCGGCCAGGCCCATCCACAGATCGTTGACGACCAGCGTGTTGCGCTCGACCACCTCGATCACGAGCACGACGTTGCCGCGTCGATCGCCCTTGCGCAGTGAGAGCTGCACGCTCGAAAAAAAGCCGGTGCCCAGCAGCCGATAGCGCGTCAGGTCGATTTCGGGATCGCTGACGTCGAGCAGATCGCCCGCGCGAAACGGAACGTACCGAAGGACGACGCGAGCCCGGGTGCGCGTGTTGCCGCGCACCTCGATGCCCTGGAGCATGTAGCGAAGTTGCACATGCTCGCTGGCGCCGTCCTCCCTGGGCGCCTCGGTCGGCTGGGCAGAAGTTGCCTCGACCGGTGGGGATGGCTGGGCAGCCTGGGCGCCGCACGGACGGGGCAAAGCGAGGGCCACTGCGCCCGCGACGAACGACGCCCACAAGAGCCGAACAAGACGCACGGAGAGGGAAGCTACCATGTCGGCGGCGGCTGGGTTTGGCACCACGCGTGCACCCATCCGGGGGATGACCCGACGAGCCTACATCGTGCCGAGCCCCCCTCGCTCTCAAAATCGAGCAGTTTCGCCCACCCAGCCCGGGGGTCGTGAACCCGGCACCCGATCCATGCTTCGTCCCTTGGCCGCGGCGTTGCCGGCACTGGCTCTTGCTTGCGGAAGCTCGTCGTCGCCGCCGGTCGATGTCTCGGGGACCTACACGGGTAGGTTCACCAACGGGACCAGCTCGTGCCCCGGTCCCTGGAACATGGGAGCGTCCAACCCGATCGAGTTCAAGGTCACCCAGTCGGGCGGCAACGTCGTCCTTCAAGTTCCGGTGACCAGCCTCGCGACGCTGGTCTTTGCCGGCGCGGCGGGAAACCTGTCCTTCAACGGTACGGTGAACGGCAGTCACATCGACGCCTTGCTCATCGGATCCGCCGAGAATACCTACATGGATTGCACCTACCAGCTCGACTGGAACCTCTCGGCCGACGTCGCGAACAACACGTTGACGGGCACGGTCGTTCAGTCGCCGAAGAACGTCAGCGCCACGTGCACCGCTCAGAAAATCACGGGCTGCTCGTGGATGTATACGTTTGCCCTTCCCAAGCAGTGAGCGGCTTTATTTGCACCCGCCGGTTCCCGCCGCCGGCGCATCGGCCGGCTTCATGTTGGGCGGGCACGCGAAGTCGAACATGTCGAGCATCGCGTCGCTGTTGGCGTCGCGCATGGTGAGCGCGGGGAGATCGAAGACGGTCTCGATGAGCCTGGTGATCGACGTGTGCTCGTGGATGACGTGCGACACGTAGTGTTGCCGGGCGTAGGGCGAGATCACCACGGTGGGCACACGAATGCCGAGCTCGAAAAAAGCGGCGTCTTCCGGGCGAGCAACGCAACTATTGCCCGGCGCGACGTGATCGAAGAAGCCGCCCGCCTCGTCGTACGTCCAGATCATGGCCGTCGTGGCCCACAGGGGGCTTGCGATCACCGACTGGTAGATGTCGCGCGTCCACGCCTCGCCCACCTGGATGTTGGCGGTCGGATGCTCGTCCGCCGGGCCATCGACGAATGCCACCGAGGGAAGTGTGCCATTGGCCAGCGCGGTCTTGAACGCCGCGAGGTTGTGAACGCCGGCATGCGTCGCCCCCCAAGTGAGCGATCCTTCGAAAGGAGCCGCCGGCGCGTACGCCCCCCAGGTGACACCCTTGGTGTCGAGCTGCGACATGATGGTCGGGGTGGCGTCGGCGGGATACCCGCCGCCGGTTGCCCGAACACCGTCGGATGTTGCGAGCAACAGGTAGTCGCGATCGGGCCAGGTGCCGCTGCGCACCGAGGCAAAGTGGTGATCGGCGAGCGCGAAGGTGTTGGCAAGAAAGTAGTAAAATGGAATATCGGTGTTGTCGTACCAGCCCATGACGAAGTGTCCGTCGGTTCCGGTGGTGTTCGCCCCGCTGATCACGAAGCCGTCCATCTTGCCGGTGGCGCCGACCTGGGTGTGCATGTCGTTCCATTGATGCGCGGGATCGTTGTGCACGCACGTCGTCGTCAGATGATAGTTGGTGACGGCGGCTCCCGTCTTGTCGAGGTTGCTGAAGGTGTCGGGCAGCGGCTCGGCGTCGGGCTGGCCGTGCTTGGAGAGCTGACCAAAATAGTGATCGAACGAGCGATTCTCTTTCATCACCACGATGATGTGCTTGAGCGGAATCTTTTGTCTCTCTGCGGCAGGCAGGCCCAGCGATTCCGAGACCAGCGCGCCTGCCTTGAACATGCACGCTTTGCGCTGCGTTGCCGTCGTGTCGGCGGCAACGGGGCTTGGACAGACGCTTCCGCCGTCGCGCATGGGGACCTGACTTCCGCCTCCGCCATCGCCCGGGATCGGCCCGCTGCCTCCCGAGCCGCTCGCGTCGGGCGCGGTGTTGCCCGTGCCCGCGGCGCCGCCCACGGAGACGGATGATCCCGCCGATCCCGATGTCATGGCTCCAGCCGCGCCGACCATGCCGGCCTCGCCGCCGGCGCCTCCTCCGCCGGGTGTTTGTGCTTCATCCGACGAAGAGCCACACGCGCCGACTGCGGAGACCAGAGCCAAAAGCCCGAACGGTCGTGACCAAGTTTGCAGCATGGGGGCCTCCTCTTCCTTCAGCGTTCTAGATCAATCCGCGCCCTGGGGCTCGCCCTCGCCTTGTAGATTGCGGCTTTAAAAACTGTAGATAGACGCGGACGTCCGTCAACATCAAAGCCTCGACGTTCATGTCGCGGCTCCGTGGCGATTGTGCAACGGGCCACGTGTAGGCGGCGCAGCTGTCGCGCGATACGCTTGACGCGGCGAGGGTCGAACCCTACGTGATGTTTGCGCTTATCAACCAATGATCGATTCCACGCAATCTTCGCGTGTCGTGCGTCTGTCGCGTGGCGAGTTCTTCACGTGCTTTCTCGCAGCCATGGCCGTCTTTTTTCTCTGTCAGGGCCCTCTATGGAAGCATCGATGGCAAATGGACGCGTCGATTCTCTACAGCTACGTCGCCGTGCCGCTTTTGGTCGCGGGCGTGCTCGTCTACCGAAAGAAGTGGTCGCTCGCGGCCTTTGCCCTCGGCACGCTCGAGGTCATGGTTTGGAAGTTTGGCGCGACCTACGTGATCGCTCACACCATCTGGATGTTCAGCCCTCCCCCGACGAGACCGCCGCCAGCGGTCGAGGTCGTCGTTCCCGATCGCGAGCCGGCGCTCGTTCCGACGCCGATTGCCAGCGACGCCACCGGCGCGATCGAGGGGATCGTGGCGAGCGGTGACGCCAGTGAGGTCGCCGGCGTCGTGCTCATCTTGTCGGGGCTCGAGGCCTACACTTTCGCGCCATCGCCCGCGGGGGCATCGTTGTTGGTTGGCGATGCGATCGAGCCCGCCACCGTCGTTGCCGAGCTGCACCAGGAGGTTCGGGCGCGCTCGAGCGACGGACGTTTGCACACGGTGATCGCCAGCATCGACGACGAGGATCTTTTCAACATGCCGCTGCAGAGCTCGGGCGCGTGGAGCAGCGCCAGCGTTCGCCGCGGCCAAGGCGTGGGGCGGTTGCGCTGCGCCGTTCATCAGCACTCGCGTGAAACGGGCGCGCTCGTCGTCGTGCGACACCCGTTTCATACGCAGCTCGAAGGCGATGGGCACTTCAGGTGGGAGGGCGTGCCCGCCGGTCGTGTCACCATGCAAGCTCTCGGCGCCGGTGGTCGCGAGGTGC
>JBBSDY010000494.1:0-4111 GCA_038240245.1 Polyangiales bacterium | reverse complement strand
GAGCCAGGTCGTCCGCGTGGTCGTGGCACTGCCGGTGTCGATGAAGAACGGGTAGTACGAGCTTCCTCCGTCCTCGACCGGAGTAAGGTGCTTGGTCCAGGTGGCTCCGGCATCGGTCGATTCCGCGACATCGGGCGCCTCGTGAAAGGCAATGATGACGTGCTTGGTGTCGTAGGGATCGACATCGATGCTGTACACCTGCTCGGCGTTAGTCGCCAAACGACGCCGGTAGCTTGGTGATCGACCAGGTGACGCCGAAGTCCAGCGACTTGAGAAATCCGATCGCGTTGCTGACGCCCGCGTACAGCGCGGGGGCCGTTGCCGGCTCGCGAGCGAGGTTGGGATCGATGGCGGTGCCCCAGGGCTTGCCCCAATCGGCACCGGCATTGACCTGCTTCCAGGTCATTCCAAAATCGGTCGAGCGCCAGACACCCTGGTAGCAGATGAATGCGTACAGATCGCTGGGGCGAACCGGATCGGCCAGCACGTCCTGCACGCCGTAGTTGTCCCCACCGCCTGGAGTCTTCTGATCGAGGCTGACGGTGGCGGGTGTCACGTTTTCCCAGACGCCGACCTTGCCACCCGAACCGCCATCGGGGCCCACGAACGGCGTTCCCGCGCCGCCCGCTGCGCCCGATCCCGCGGCGCCTGCGGGCTTTCCGCCGGTTCCCGCGGGACCGCCGGCTTGTGACGCTCCGCCCGACGCGGAGCCGCCGCCCGCCGAGGTGCCCGGAGCGCCGCCGGTCGAGCTCGTTGCGGTGGAGCTCGCTCCGCCCGATCCCATCACGCTGTCTGTGCCGGATCCGCCGGGCGAGCTTTCGTCGGGCGACGAGCTATCGGCTCCCGAGCAAGCGGCCAGTGACATCGCAAATAGACCCAACCATCGGATACCAGCGCCGTGCCGTACCATGAGTGCTCCTGCTCGTTGTTTCGAAGAACCGCGCTTCGAAGGACCTACTCCTCCGAGACTACGCTCGCCGCCGTCCCGGCGCGTGGTATTTAGCGAAGATAGTCATGGGACCAAAGCGACATCGCGGGCCGCCCGCAAAGCGAGCTCCGCGACGACATGCCTTTCTGGCGCCCGTCGCCATGCACACCTTCGAAGATCTCGACATGGCAGTCACCGTCTGGGAGCGCAGGCAGTGGCTCGAGATTCGCGAAAGACCCGACGACGTCAGCTTGATGGGCCTGGAGATGGAGCACGGCACGGCGATCGACCGGACAGCGTACAACATGCGCTGCCTCGCCCAGGCGTGCCGTCGCAACGAGATCGTCGTCGGGTGGCACGCAGGGTTCAGCGATCTGTTCGCTCCCATCTCGGTGGGCGGACATGCCGAATCGGTTCTCGTCACCGGACCGTTCGCCACCGAGCGGCCCACCAGCGCCTCGGTCCTCGACTCGTGGCGCGCGTTGACCGGACGGCAAGGGCATCCCGCCGATCCCGAGTTCTCGCACTACGTAGCGGTGACCCTCTCGACGCTGGTGCTCGAAGGTGCGCGCCTCGACGACTACCGCCGCCTCGTCGGTTGCGTGGCCCGTCTCATGGCGGCCGAGGATTCGTCCGAAGATCTCTTCCGCGAGATCGAGGCCCTCGGTGATAAGCTCGCCTCCACGCGCCTCGTCGAGCGCGTGTGGAGAGCCGCGCACGACATGGTCGACGGGCGGCTCACCAGAATCTGGTCGAGCGCCCATCGTGAGACGCGCCTTCCGGCACTGGGGCTCGCGTCGTTTCCGGAGCAGGTCGTGGTCGGCCTGTTCGTCAACCGTGAGCAAGAGCGCGATCCGGTCGAAGAGATTTTGCGACGCGACGCCTTTCAGCGGGAATGCGTCCAGCTTGCGCGCTCTTCGGGCAGTGTCATTTCGGGTCGCGTCGGGGATCACGGCGTGACCTTCCTCGGGGCCTCCTTGCGGGGAGCGCCCGAACGCCTGCGACGCAAGATGCTCGATATCGCCGAGCAAGCCTCGCTGCTCGCGCGGCGGCGCTTCGGGTTTGCGCTGCACGTCGGAGTCAGTCCGAAGGCGACCTCGCTCCTTCGTCAATACGATCAGGCCATGGCCGCAGCCGAATCGGCGCTCTCGCGAGGCATGGGGCTGGTCACGGCATCGGAGCGCTCGGCCGAGGCGAGCCCGCTTCGTCGCTTGCGGCGCGAGCTCACCACGCTGGCCGAAGAGCAGCCCGGTGTGCTTCCTGCTCGCTTCGACCGTTACCTCGAGGCGGTTGCCATGCGCTCCGGTCACCGCATCGAGGTCACCCGGCCGCACCTCGAAGCCGCCTTCGAGCGGCTTGCCGAGTCGATCCTCGGAAGCGGGGGGCTCGAGGGCAGAGCTCTTGCTGCGTTCGGAGCGAGCCTCGAGCGCGCCGCCGCCGAAGCCGTGACGCTCAGCGAGCTATTTTCTGTCTACCGGCGCGCCCTGCTCGATCTGCTCGATTCGGCGGCGAGCCCGCGAGCTGCCAATCGCGACCGCAGCTTGCAGCGAGCCGAGGAGTACATGAGGCAGCACTACGCCGAGGGCCTTACCCTCGGCCAGGTGGCGCGCGAGGCCGGGTACGCGCCGCGCTACCTGTCGGCCCTCTTCAAAAAAAAGCACCGCGCCACCTTCGAGCGCTACCTCACCCAGCTTCGCATCGAGCGCGCGAGACACCTGCTTTCTGGAACCCAGCTCACTCTCGAGCGCGTGGCGCAGCTCTCCGGGTTTTCGGGACGGCACTACTTCGGTCGCGTATTTCGACAGAGCACCGGCGAAACGCCCCGGCGCCACCGTCTTCGCACCCAGACGATGCTCGCCGCTGCCCTGCGCGAGAAGGACGTGGCGCGACGCTCCGGCCGCTTGGCCCGATAGTGCACCACCCAAAGTTGGAAAGTGCATTCCAGTCTTCGATCGCGCGCGGATAATAGGAGTGCGAGCTGGTCGCCGGAGGCATATCGATGCGTCATTCCCTCGGGGTGGGCTGGATTGCGATTCTAGCCGGATCCTTGGCCGGCTGTGGGTCGAGTAACGTCGATCGGCCGGCCGACGATTCGGCTGCAGGCTCCGATTCCACGGGCGCCGCGGGATCGATGAGCGCTGGCACCGCGGGCGATTCGCCGGGCAACGGCGGAAGCTTGAGCGGCAGCGCCGGAGGGTCGGTCACCGGCACGGGAGGCACGTCCAAACCGGGAACGGGCGGAGCTGGCGGCTCGTCGGTCGCGCCGCCCTCGAGCTGGACGAACGTCACCGCCAACCTCGCCAACATGACGTCGGAGTGCGGAACGCTCACCATGGTCTCCTCCAAGCCGGGCTCGAACATGGTCATCGCCGGCATTGCCAAGCAGGGACTGTGGGCCACCACCGACGGTGGAAAGACCTGGGCCCAGCTCGGCAACTCGTCCATCATCCCCAACCGGCCCACGTCGCTCGTCTACGATCCCGAGCATCCCGACGTGTTTTGGGAGTCCGGAATCTACAACGGCAAGGGCGTCTTTCGAACCGACGACGCCGGCAAGACCTTCAAGCAGCTCGGAACGATCGATCACAACGATCTCGTCAGCGTCGACTTCACGGATCCCGAGCGCAAAACGCTTCTCGCCGGCGCGCACGAGACCAAACGCAAGCTATGGCTCTCCACCGATGCTGGCGTGTCGTGGAAAGACATCGGCATGAACCTTCCCGCCGATTCGCACTTCTCCAGCGCTCCGCTCGTGCTCGGCCCGCAGTCGTTCCTGCTCGGCGCGTGTGGCTACGGAATGGGTGCATGCGGTGTCTATGCGAGCGCAGATGGCGGCACCACGTGGACCAAGCCGTCGGCGTTCAGCGCCGCCGGAGCGCCGCTTCTGGCGACGGACAAGACCATCTACTGGACGCTCATCTACGATAGCGGCATCTCGAAAAGCGGCGATCAGGGCACGACCTGGACCAAGGCGGGCAGCTCGCTCACCGATCACCCACTCGAGCTTCCCGACGCCAGGATTGTCACCATGGGCGCCAAGGGTCAGCTCCTGGCGTCCAAGGATCAGGGCAAAACCTGGAAGCCCATGTGATTCAAAATGGTCCCCTTCCTCCCGCGCGCGCCTGTAAGATCCTATGTCAGGTCGCCTCGGCGCTGGAGGAGGCCCACAAGCATAATCTGGTG
>JBBSDY010000493.1:0-4113 GCA_038240245.1 Polyangiales bacterium | reverse complement strand
CGCGAACGAGCCGTACGAGTTTCCGCCGATGAAATCGGTGTACTGGAGCGCCTCGGTCGCGGCCGTTGCGCCGCCGTACTGGTTGCTCGCAAATGTCATGAGCCGGCTGTCGTCCAGTTGGGCTCGCACGTATTCGATGTGTGACTTGACGAAGTCGCGACCGAGCTGGGTGGTGCTGGCGATCTCGTTGGCCACCGACCAGGCGAATATCGAGGGATGGTTGACGTCGCGGTGGACCATCTCGTCGAGCTCGTGCTCGGGCTGCAAGTTGCCGGGCGACAAGTTGGCGCCGCTGCCCCACACCGGCACCTCGCAAGTCAGGAGCAATCCGATGCGATCGGCATAGTCGAGTAGCTCGGGCGCCTGGGGCGTGTGAAAGATGCGCATCACATTGGCTCCCGCCGCCTTCATGCGATCGAGATCGCGCCGCACCAGGAAAGTGGGCTCGCTGTTGGCGCTCACCCGGTCATCGGGCACGCGGTTGTAGCCCACGAGCCGGACGGGCTCGCCATTGACCAGAAACTGAGCGCCCTTGACCTCGATCTTGCGGATGCCGAATGCATCGGACATCTCGTAGGCATTCGCGCCGTCATCGATCACCCGGACACGCGAGCGGTAGAGCGTCGGATGGTCGATGTGCCAAAGCTCGTACGCGCCCCTGTCGAGCGTTGCCGAAAGCAACACGTCGGCCGTCGCGCCTGCGGCCAGGGCGGTCGCGGCAGCGCCCGCGGCGAGGGTGGCGATCGTCTTGCCGTCACCGTCCTCGAGAGTGCCCGTGAGCTTCACCGTTTGAACCTTCGAGGAGCCGTTGGAAATCGTCACCACGGTCGAAATGGCCGCAGTGCCGGCGACCCAATCGGGCCGGGCAACTACCTTCTGGCGCTCGATGCGCACGGGGTTGTCGATCTCGAGGCGCACCGAACGGCTGAGCCCTCCCCAGAAGTACCAGGCGCCGACATTGTAACTGTTGTCGGCGCTCACCACGACGACGTTGTGGCCCCCGGGTGGGGCGAGCTTCGCGGTGACATCGAATTCGAAGGGCGTGTAGCCGCCGGTGTGGCCGCCGAGGAGCTGCCCGTTCAACCAGACGCGAGCGTCGTAGTAGGCCGCCTCGAAGTGGAGCCGGGCGATACCGTTCACCTGGGCCGGTGTATCGAACGCCTGCCGGTACCAGCCCTTGCCCTCGTACTCGGCAAACTCGTCGAGCAGGTTCCAGCTACCGGGAACCACGATGGATCGCCACGCGGCATCGTCGAACGCCAGATCGGCGTAGCCGGACGCCTCGCCCCGGTTGTCGGGATCGCCGAGAAAACGCCAGCGCCCGTCGAGCGACATCGAGTGGCGACCCGACGACACGACGTGTCCAGGCACCGCTGGCGTGTGCATGAGCTCGGCAAGACCGGAGTCGATGTCGCCGGTCGAGGCGTCGGCATTCGCGCCACCGTCCGAGACCGCGGCGGCGTCGTCTCGCTGCGAAAGATCGTCCGCGGCATCGCCCGAAGCGGTCGAGATCGCCGCCGGCTGCGATGACGATCCACATCCAGTCGGCCAGCAACAGGTGAGCATGGCGGCCGCCGTCCCACCGATCTGCCACTTGCCGCTCACCACGCACGCAATCTACCATGACGAGGCGCGCGAAAGAGCCCGCGCGCCCAGAAGGACGGCAAAGGCTACGCCTTCGGGCGGCGCTCGAGCTCGATGCCCAGGCGTTCCATGCGGCGATAAAGCGCTTGCCGGCTGACGCCGAGCTGGGCGGCGGCCTTGGAAACGACGCCGCGCGCCTCGGTGAGCACTTGCTCGATCTGCGCACGCT
Organism: Polyangiales bacterium; assembly: GCA_038240245.1. GTDB lineage: Bacteria > Myxococcota_A > Polyangia > Polyangiales > Polyangiaceae > DASWDH01. The sequence goes on along the minus strand of JBBSDY010000493.1, from coordinate 2,300 downwards.
CCGAGGCTTCGTTGGCCGAGGGGCGGTCGCCCGGAATCGAATCGCGGGCATCGGGAATGGAGGGGGGAGGCGCGCTGTCGCTGCGAACCTGACCCTCGGGTCCCGAGATGAGACCAAGATCGACGGCGGTGATGGTGGCGCTCTTGGCCACGAGCACGGCGCGCTGGATGCGGTTGTCGAGCTCGCGCACGTTGCCCGGCCACTCGTGATCGAGCATGGCTTGCCTCGCCTCGCGGCCGATGACGAGCTCACCCCGGTTGTCGGCCGAAGCGTGCTTCTTCAAGAGAAACTCGGCGAGGGGCTCGATGTCGTCCGAGCGATCGCGCAGCGCGGGAACCGAGAGCTCGATAACGTTGAGACGGAAGTAGAGGTCCTCGCGAAACGCGCCCTGGCGGATGGCCTCGGTCAAATTGGCGTTGGTCGCGCTGATCAAGCGGACGTCGGTCTTGCGGGTGGTGTTGCTGCCCAGGCGCTGAAACTCGCCGGTCTGCAGGACGCGCAGGAGCTTCATCTGGCCGTTGTGGGAGAGGTTGCCAATCTCGTCGAGAAAGAGCGTGCCGCCATCGGCCTCTTCGAAGCGGCCGATGCGAAGTTTCTTGGCACCCGTGTACGCGCCGGCCTCGGCGCCGAAGAGCTCGGCCTCGAGAAGCTCGTCGGGAAGACCGCCGGCGTTGACCTGAACGAAGGGCTTGTCGCGCCGGCGCGAGTTGGCCTGGACGATTTGGGCGAGGCGTTCTTTGCCCGCGCCGTTGGGGCCGCTGACGAGAATGGCGGCATCGGAACGAGCCACCTTGACGGCGAGGCTTACCACCGCGTGCATTTGCGGGCTGGCATAGACGAGACCGCAGATGTCATAGCTCTCGGCGAGTTCGTGCCTGGCCCGCGATCCTTGCGCGCGCAAGCGCGTGTTCTCTTGCGAGAGCTCACGCATGCGAACGAGGTTCGTCACGGTGCTGACCAGTTTGTCGTCGTCCCAGGGCTTGGCGATGTAGTCGCTGGCGCCCTCCTTGATGAGCTGCACGGCCGCTTCGAGCGACGTGAACGCGGTCATGATCAGCACCGGCAGATCGGGATCGAGCTTCTTGATGGCGCGCAAGAGCCGCGTTCCCTCTTCGCCGTCGGTGGCATCGCGGCGAAAGTTCATGTCCTGAACTACGGCGCCAATATCTTCGGAGGCGATGAGCGAGAGCGCCTCTTCGGGATCGTGCGCCACCAAGGCGGGCACGCCGTGCAGCTCGAACAGAAGCTCGAGCGCGGTGCATACCGCAGGCTGATCTTCGACCACCAGGACTTTGAGCACGAGATTGTCTCCTACCACCCGAAGACGGCGGCGAACTAGGGTCTTGTCAGCCGCGGGTCAGCGTCAGGCGGCCCGTCCGGGTGGTGAGCGCCGCCCCCTGCCCGGGCAGCCAGAAAGAGACGACCGTTCCGCCCCCCTGACGAGGCTCGATCCTGAGCTTGCCGTTGTGGGCTTCGACGATTTCACGGCACAGGGCGAGGCCGACGCCCGACCCACGCTCTTTGGTCGAAAAGAACGGCTGGCACGCGCTTTTGAGCACGTCGTTGCTCATGCCCCGACCTCGATCGGCCACCAGAAAGTGCGTGCCCCCGTCGGGCGTCGACTCGACCGTCAGCCCCACGTCGATGCACGCGGCCTTTGCCTCTTCGGCGTTCTTGAAGAGGTTGATGAGCACCTGCTGCATCTGGCCGGCGTCGAAGTAGCCCGGTCGCGACGGCACACCGCCGATGTCGACCGAGGGCCACAGCGCCTTCAAGCCATCGAGAAAATCGGGCCACGCCACCACCTGTGGTCGTGGCCGCGGCAGCCGCGCGAAGCTGGCATACCCCTCGAGAAAGCCGTTCAGATGCGTGGCGCGCTCTTCGATGGTGTCGAGAACCTTGTCGAGCTTGGGAAGGTGCTCGGGTTTCTGACTGATGAGACGCGCCGAGTGAATGAGCGAGGTGATGGGCGCGAGCGAGTTGTTGAATTCGTGGCTGATGACGCGGATGACGCGCTTGTAGACTTCGGCTTCGCGCCGGCCAAGCTCGCGGGTGAGGTGCTTGACCATGAGAAGGGTGTGTGGCTCGCCGTCGATCTGGAAGTAGCTCTTGGCGAGGTGATAGGTCTCGCTCTCTTCGGCCTGCTCGAGGGTGAAGAGCGCGGCGTTCTCGGCGAGCAGAGCGGCGCGCAGTGGCTCGGGCGCGTCTTTCAACATGTGCAGGAAGTTGTTGCCCTCGAGTGCGGTGCCCTCGAAGAAAAGCTCGCGCGCCTCTTGGTTGGAATAGGCGATGCGACCGGT
>JBBSDY010000492.1:0-4116 GCA_038240245.1 Polyangiales bacterium | reverse complement strand
CGGAGCGCGTGAAATATTTCCACGCCCAGTGGTCCTTCTTGTCCATGACCGAAAGGAGCTGCTCCTCGAGATTCATGGCCGCCCCACCGCTACTAGGGGGCCGTGCGCTGTTCAATCGGCACGTAGTTGGTTTCGGTGGGCCCGGTATAGACCTGCCGCGGCCGGCCGATCTTCGCTCCCGACTCGGTCATCTCTTTCCAGTGGGCGATCCAGCCCGGCAAGCGGCCCAGGGCGAACATCACCGTGAACATGTTGGTGGGGATCTGGAGTGCGCGGTAGATGATCCCGCTGTAGAAATCGACGTTGGGATAGAGCTTTCGCTCGATGAAATAGGGATCGGAGAGCGCCGCCTCTTCGAGCTGCAGGGCGATGTCGAGCAGCGAATCTTGGATTCCGAGACGCGCGAGGGTGCGGTCGCATGCGGCCTTGATGATTTTGGCGCGCGGATCGTAGTTCTTGTAGACGCGGTGCCCGAAGCCCATCAGGCGAAAATGCGATTTCTTGTCCTTCGACATCGCAACGAACTTTTTTACGTCGCCGCCGTCGGCCTGGATGCGCTCGAGCATTTCGACGACCTCTTGGTTGGCGCCGCCATGAAGCGGCCCCCACAAGGCGCAGATGCCAGCGGCGATGGACGCGAAGAGGTTCGCTTGCGAGCTACCCACGAGGCGAACCGTCGACGTGCTGCAATTCTGCTCGTGGTCGGCGTGCAGGATGAGAAGGAGGTTCAAGGTGCGCACGGCCTCTTCGTCGATCATGTAGGGCTCGGCGGGCACCGAGAACATCATGTTGAGGAAGTTGGCGCAGTAAGACAGCGAATTTTGCGGGTAGACGAAGGGTTGCCCGATGGACTTCTTGTACGAGAAGGCGGCGATGGTGCGCGCCTTGGAGAGCATTCGGGCGATGGTGATGTCGAGCTGCTCGGTGTTCCGGACATCGAGCGCCTCGGGGTAGAAGCTGGAGAGCGAGCAGACCATCGACGAAAGGATGGCCATGGGATGCGCGGTGCTCGGATAGCCGTCGAAGAACCGCTTCATGTCCTCGTGAATGAGCGAGTGACGGGTGAGCAGGTTGGAAAAACGGGTGAGCTCGTCTCGTACCGGAAGATGTCCGTAGATGAGCAGGTACGCCGTCTCGACGAAGGTGGAGTGCTCTCCCAGCTGCTCGATGGGGATGCCGCGGTAGCGCAGGATGCCCTTCTCGCCGTCGAGGTAGGTGATGGCGCTCGTCGTCGAGGCCGTGTTCATGAAGGCGGGATCGAGGGTGACGTACCCCGTCGTGGCGCGTAGCTGCGCGATGTCGACCGCTCTTTCGCCTTCGGTACCGACGATGACCGGAAGGTCGAGCTCGGTGCCGTTGACGTTGATTTGCGCTCGAGGGGTCGCTCCGTCGACGGTCGGGGGGCTCGCTGGTTGCTTCATCCGCGCGGACCATATCATACAAGGCGAAGACGACGACGCGAAGTCCACCCGCCAGGGCAATCTGACGCCGGTCGGCCCCATTGGCGCGCTTCAGGCCGGCAAGAAACGCCCAGGATCGGCCGCCTGTGTTAAGGTTCGAGCCTTCGTCCGTCGCCGGCAGCTCGGCAGGAGTTGAGATGTCCCAGTTGATCGGTCAGAACGAACGCGGCGCGCTCATGGCGATCGCGATGACCGCGGCGACCATGGCCGCCGGGGACGGGGTCTCCCATCAGGGGCAGCGCTATGCCGAGTGCGCGGTACACCTTCTCAAGGCAGCCATCGGCGATCCCATCACGCTCGCCGAGGCGCAGCAACTCCTCGAGCGCTGGACGCTGCTCGGCACCCCGCTCGAAGAAAGCTTCGCCGAGGCCATCCTGGCCATCAAGTCCCGACGGCAAGAGGGCGACGCCAGCTTCGGCAAAGACGCCTCGTAGCGTTGCGCGGCCATGGCTTTGCGTCCTCGGCGCCGCTCGGGCTTCTCATGGATTGGGGGAGCGCCGGAACGCGGCGTGAACCAGGGCCAGGGCGATGACAAGCAGCGCGGTCGTTCCCCAGCGCCCAAGCAGCGGCGCTGCCAGGGCAAGCATCGACAGAATCGACGCGACGACTGCAAAGCGGTAGGCGCGAAGGGCGGCCCCGTCGGTATTCACGAGCATCGGACCGATGGTGGACAGGACACCCACCGCGACCGCAGCGCCCATGGTCGCCCGGGAAACGCCATCGGGTAACAGGCCCATCACCTGGGCCGCGATTCCAATCGCCACTATGCTCGCGGCCCGTAGCGCGGCGCTGGCACGCACCGGCATGACGACGGCCAGTGTCATGTAGCCGGCCGCGAGATCGCCGGGGCGGTCCTTCTCGTAGTTGCCCTGCAAGTACCAAGCGGCGGTGGCGGCGACGACGACGAGCATCGGCCAAAATTGCACGACTTGCAGCAAGAAGAGCATCATGCCGTGGCCGCCGTCGACCTCCTCCCGGTGAAGGTGTGACGCAACCCCAATGGCGGCAGCGATGGCCATCAGCGCTCCGTGCGCAGCATTGCCCAGCAAGGGCACCCTCTTTGCGCCGTTGTAGAAGACGAGCAAGACGACGGCTATCGGCACGAAAATCCAGGCAAGACGGTGCACGACGCCAGTCGTGATCGAGAGGACGGCACCGAGCACGGCCGCGAACACCAGCGCCGGTCCGGCGGGCAAGCGCCCGGCCGAGATCGACCGTTCGGGGGCGTTCACCGCATCGGTCTCGCGGTCCATCAAGTCATTGATAATCTGACCTACGCCCCAGCCGAGCCCCGACGTTGCTGCTGCGAGCGCCGTTCGTAGCGTCAGCGACGGCTCGAGGTTCTTGGGAAACGCGAATTCCAATCCCCGGGACTGCGAGACACTTGCCGCGCCAGCTAGGGCGGCAAGGCTCGACAGCGCAAAGAAATGGGGTCGGAGCGTGATTCCAAGCTCGGTTGCGAACGACCAGAACGGGATCCCGAGGATTGGCTCCTCCCCGCGCAGGACACGGCGCGCGTATTGTGTCCCGCTTGCAGCGAGCGCGCGATAGCCGCCCAGGCTCATCGACCGAGCGTATCATTGTCCTCGGGTCGGGATTGGCGCGTAGCTTTTGCATGCTCCCGCCCTGGCATGCTCGGTGCTCCATGCCGGCTGCAGTCACCAATTACGACGCAGCAAGGAGCAACCATGGTCGACTATATGCAAGGCGTGCGCGATACCCTCGTGCGCGCGGGACTCATTCGCGGATCGGGGCCGAGCTTTATGGTGGCGTTTGCCATCGGGGCGAGCATCGGAGTCGTGGCGGGCGCGACGGCCGCCGTACTCCTCACCCCGTCGTCGGGGCCGGAGATGAGGCGCGACCTCGGGTGGCGCGCAAAGCAGCTTGCCGATCGGACGCAAACCGCGGTGGCCAGCGCGAAGGACAAGCTCATCGGCGCCAAGGACGAAGCCACGGCCGAGCTCGAGGAACGTTTCACCCCCGACGAAGCGCCGATAAGGTAGCTACGTCCCGGGCGCGTCATTGACGGGCGCGTCGGCGGCGGGCGCATCGCTGCCGGCGGCGTCATTGGCGCTGCTATTCGCCGCTTCTTCGGCGGGAACGTGCTCACCATAGGCGGCCAATTTGGTGTAGAGCCCGCGCCGGCTGATTCCCAGGATGCGCGCAGCGCGCTGCTTGTTACCGTCGGACACCTCGAGCGTCTTGATGATCAGCAGTCGCTCGGCCTCGGCGAGGGGCGTTCCGACGGGGATACGCAAGACGAGAGGGTGATCGTCGCGGCCTGGCGGTCCGCTTGGTGCCGCTACCTCGGCCACGAGAGGCGGCGTCGGCGTGGGCATCGGCATCGATACGGTAGGAATCACCGATGCGGCATCGGCGGCCAAGGCAGGCTGCGACTGCGAAGCAGCGGGCGTCGATACCACTGCTGGGACCGGCGTGACTTGCGCCAGATCGGGCGCGAGCGGCTCGGACATGGGGGCAACGGCGGGCGGGCCGTAGGGCGTGCCCACGGTGTTGGATTGCTCGCGCGCCTCGGCGCGGGCGCTGCGCTGGTTGGGCAGTGGCGTGGAGATGAACTGTATTTCCTCGGCGTGCACCACTTCGCGCTGTGCGAAAACGGCGGTCTGCTCCATGACGTTGCGCAGTTCGCGCACGT
>JBBSDY010000491.1:0-4126 GCA_038240245.1 Polyangiales bacterium | reverse complement strand
CGCCGGTTCCGGTGCAGGCGTTGAAGTCGTCGCAGCCCGTCGTCGGCACCTTGGGTACGCGTGGCTGACATCCACCCGCCGCGAGACAAACGCTTGCGTTATTACAAGAGTCGGCGCCGGGACAGCTCACAGGAACGTGCGAGCACGTTCCTGTGGAGCACGCGTCGTTGGTGCAAGCGGTGTTGTCGTTGCAGCTCGGTTGGATCGAGAAGTCGAAGAATTGTGCGCGATCGGGTCTTTGGCAATCGCCGTCCCCATTGACGCCGTTCATCCAAACACGAATCGGATAGCTCGTGCCGAGGTTCGTACAGGTTCCGCTTGTCGGGGGGGTGAAGCCGAACGTGAACGTGACGTTCGGGCCCGCCAGCGGATTGATCGCGTGGGTGACTTCGGTGTTGCCGCCTGTCACCCCCGAGACGCAGGCAACTCCCCCTGGCATGGGGCAGTTCTTGGTTCCTGCACTGACGGCGGCCAGGGTGCCATTCGCGTTGTTGGTGCTCGTGTCGTTGTGAAACGCGAGGAAGCCACCGAGCGCTCCGGCCGCTCCGCCTTGGCTCGTGAAATGAACTTCGAAGGTGCTGAGCCCACTGGGCGGAATGAGAAAGGTTGGGTTGCCCGTCAGGTCCTGAAGACCGCCGCTATTGACCTGACCTGCACATTCGCCGGAATCGGACCGACGGCAGCCGCGCCGAAGCCGTGGCAGCTCGTGTTGTTGCAACCGTCCGTGACCGTGGCGCCGCCGATGAGTCCCGTGTCGACTCCATCCGGGTAGGCGTAGCTGGTCTTTGTCCACAGTGTCACGACGAGCGCCACGACGAAGAGCGCAAAGGTAGAAAGGCGCAGGTTGTGCATCGAAGTTAGATGGTGAAAGAGGGCTCGGGGTTACACGCCGAGCCCACCATCAGAACCTTGCGACCTTTCGGCGTCAAGCCGGGTGACTTCGGTGCCGCGAGATCGACCTACCGGTGGGAGTGGTAAAGACGTCGATCAGGGCTTCGGCGCTGCCGAACCGGCAGGGTGTGGCATGACGGGCCTCCCCAATGCACCACCCATGTCCGCACGCTGGCGAGTGAGTGACGCGGCGGACATGCTGGGCGCAGCGGATCCGGCGGCCACCGCCGATCCGGCGGCGGCAGGTGGCGGCATGTCGGCGGTGGCCCACAGCACGCGGCCAAAGCGCGACGCCTTGTGGAAATTGCCTTGGCCCAGGATAGGCGACCACGCGACTCCTGAGTTGTTCTTCATCGCGTAAAAATTCATGCGCCACTCGTCGCCGCCCTTGGGCGGGTGGTTCTTCGCCTTGGTGAACGACGACCAGGGGATGGCGATCTCGACCGTATAGCCTTTGTCCTTGTCACCGGGCTTGTCCATCGTGCCGTCGACGATGACCGCGCTCTTCATCTTCGAGCTCCAGTCCTGGTGACCGAAGGGACCGTCGGGCTCGGTCTTGGGTGCGTTGTACGTATCGTATTGCGTGTCGAAAACCAGATTCTGCGGGTTGACCTGGATCTCGTAATAGTCGTTGTTGTCGCCGTCGCCGTCGGGATCGAGCATGATCTCGACGGTGTCTTTGGTCCACAGGTGCGGGTCTTTTGCATCCTTGGGAAAGCTGCCGATGACGTCGGGGTCTTCGACCTGGAAGCCGATGTAGAGGCTCGTGTCGTCCCACAGAAGCTTCGCGGTGCCATTGACGGGGAACGAGGTATTGGGATTACCCGTTCCCACATCGACAAAAGGGGGCGTTACGGCCGCCGCTTTCCAAGCCTCGTCGTCGAGCTTGCCGTCGATGTTGATCTTCTCGCTCTTGGCGAGCTTGTTCACGCGAAGGCGGGGCAGCTCGGTGTGCGGCGCGGCGGCGGGCTTCGTTGCTTCGGCGCCCGTCTTGAGGCGCACCACGATACCGCGGTTTTCGGCGTCGCCGGGACCGCCCACGACTTTGAGGCGCGCGTCGCCCTTCCAGATGCCGGTGGTGATGGCGATGTCGGCCGTCTTGACGTCGTCGGGGACGCGGAAGCTCTGCTCGTCGACGTAGACCTTGCCCTTCTCCCACGCGCTCGGCCAGAGCGCCTGGTGCGTCTCTTTGATTTCGCGCAGCGGGCCGACGTTGTCGATGTTGAGGATACGCTCGTTGTTCGAATCGAGGATGTGCGTGAAGAGGCTCCAGCCGTCGTCGACCTTCTCGTCGCAGCGCCAGTACATGGTGAGCTTCACGTCCGTGCCGGGCCCCGCCTTGCCCGTGGGCTCGACCTTGTAGCCCACGATGTGAACCTTGTTTTCGAAGTTGATGTCGATCTTGTTGGGAATGTCGCTCGGCACCGCGTCCAGGATGTACGGCTTGAGCTTTTCGAGATCGCTCGCGCTCGCGCCTTTCGAACCACCCACGCACGCCGTCGTCGTGGCGGCTCCCACCAGAAGGGCCAACGTCCAAGTCCACTTGCTCACCGGTCGTCGCATCGCATCGCTCCTCGGCTCAAACGTTAAAAGCTTTCGTTACTTTCGACTCTTTTTCCTCGCATCGCGTTCGCGCTTGCGCTGGGCTTTTTTTGCGTTCTTCTCGCCCTTGGACAGAGGCTTCATCTTGGTCATGCTCTCGCCCGGACCGCCGGCAAAACCAGGCATTCCCATGCCTGGCATGCCCATCCCCGGCATCCCCATGCCCGGCATCATACCCATCCCGGGCATTCCCATTCCCGGCATTCCGGGCATGCCGCCACCCGCGGCCATCGCTTTGCGCAGGTTTTTTGCCATGCCGAACTGCTTCATGCCCGGGATCTTGCCCATCATCCCCATGTTTTGCCCGACGTTGCCGATCATCTGCTTCATGAAAAGAAATTTCTGGACGAGCTCGCTCACGCCTTGCTCGGGTTGGCCCGAGCCGCCCGAGATGCGCTTCACGCGGCCAGGCTCGCGCACCAGCACGTAGGGATCGAGCTTTTCGGAGCGGGTCATCGACTGGATCATCGCCTCGATGCGCACGAGCTCGCGATCGTCGAGGTTCACGCCCTCGGGGATCTGTCCGCCGAGCATGGGGATCTTGTCCACCAGATCACGCAGCGATCCCATCTTCTGGATCATGCGCACCTGCTCCAGAAAATCGTCGAGTGTAAACTCGCCCGTGAGCATGCGGGCCGCGTCTTCTTCGGCCTTTTTCTTGTCGACGACCTCTTCGAAGTCCTGCATCAGGCCGACGACGTCGCCCATGCCGAGGATGCGGCTGGCCATTCCCTCGGCGCGAAACTCCTCGAATTTGTCGGTGGTCTCGCCGATGCCGGTGAAGAGAACGGGCGCGCCGGTGACCTGCTTGACCGCGAGCGCCGCGCCGCCGCGGGCGTCGCCGTCGAGCTTGGTCAGCGCGACGCCGGTGATCGTGAGGCGCTGGTGAAACGCCTTGGCCGTCTTCACCGCGTCCTGGCCGATCATGGCGTCGACGACGAGCAAGACGTTCTCGGGCCAGATCTCGGCTTTGATCTGGTCGAGCTCTTCCATGAGCACCTCGTCGATGGCGAGGCGACCCGCGGTGTCGTAGATGATGACGTCGCGTCCGGTCTTCTTCGCTTCGCCGGCGGCGGCGGCGCAGATGGCGACGGGCGTTGCCCCCGGAATGTTGAACACGGGGATGCCGATCTGACCGCCCAGCACCTTGAGCTGCTCGACGGCGGCCGGACGCTGCATGTCGGCGGCAACGAGCAAGGGTTTCTTGCCGGCCTTGGCCAGGTAACGGGCGAGCTTGGCGGACGTCGTCGTCTTACCCGACCCTTGGAGACCGACCATCATGATGCCCGTCGGCTCGTCGTTGGTCGCGAAGACCAGCGGCTCGCCTTCGTGGGTCATCATGTCCACGAGCTCCTCGTGGCAAATCTTGATGAACTGATCGGAAGCGCTGACCTCGTGGACCTGTCCCGCCGTCTTGACGCGCGTCTGGACGGTCTCGCCGATCGCTTTTTCTTTTACCCTCGCCAAAAAGCTCTTCACGACGCCGAGCTCGACGTCGGCTTCGAGCAACGAGAGGCGAACCTCTCGCAGCGCTGCTTCGATGTTGGCCTCGGAAAGCTCCGTCAGGCCTGCGAGGCGGTTACGGGCTTGCCGGAACCCCTTGGTGAGTGCTTCGAACATGGGTGGTCCCCGG
>JBBSDY010000490.1:0-4132 GCA_038240245.1 Polyangiales bacterium | reverse complement strand
TGCGGCAGGACGACGTCGACGCGGGCCGGCTCGGCTTTTACGATTCGTACCCCCATGACACCCAGGGCCAGGGCGTACGTTCTTCGCGGGTGATTGTCGGCGAGGAGCTCGAGCATCGAGAGCCCGACGGCTCGCTCGCGTCGTTTTCGTCGTGGTTCATGGCGACGGACTTTCGCGACCGGCAGAACTTCAGCGGCAACGTCGAGGTTTCACGAATCGATCCCACTCGCTTCGGCCTGGGGGATCTCTTCGAGACGACCAACCGCGAAGCCGCGGCCGGGCTCATGTCCCATGTCAGAACCGCGCCCATGAGGCTCGGCGATGTTGCACAGGTGGTCATCGAACCGGGGATCTACCTTCGCGCTGGTCGCACCGAGCAGAGCAAGAGCTTGCTGGTGCCCGGCGATTTGGCCGTCTGGGATCGGCGGATCGATTCGGGGATTGCCACGCTCGACGCCGCGGCCTATCTCGATCTCGACATGCGCTTCTGGAATCGGCTGCGCATTTCGGGCGGGCCCCGCGCCGATCTGCTCTTCGTTTCGATCGACGACCGCCTCGGCAGCGTGATCGACGACGGGACCGCTCCCCATCGCCGCCAGGGCGTCGCCCCTGGGCTGCACGCCACCGCCGAATACGAGGCGGCCCGATGGATCACGCCAGTCTTTTCGTTCGGCCAGGGATTTCGCTCGCTCGACGCCGAGCGTCTGCCCCCGGGAAGCTCACGGCCGTATTCCACGGTGCGTTCGGTCGAGGGCGGCTTGCGCGTGACCTTGCCCGATGAGCGCTACACGACGAGGCTCTCGGCATTCGAAACTTGGGTCGACAATGAGCTGGTGTTCGAGGCGACATCGGGCGGTCTGGAGAGGCAAAATGCGAGCGTTCGACGAGGATGGGTGGGATCGTTCGTGGCCAAGCCCGTCGATTGGTTTTTGGCTTCGACCGCGGTCTCGGTCTCCGACGCGGTCTTCGCCACCCGCGTCCCTGGAATCTCCCACGATGTTCCCAATGTTCCCTCCCTCCTCGTACGCGTCGACGCGACGGCCCGGGGCCGGGTGGGAACGTTCCACAACCAGGCGGTGACGGGCCGGGCCGGCCTCGGGTACACGCTGGTGGCCGGGCGACATCTCACCGACCCGATTGTCGCTCCCGCCAACCACGTGCTCAACGCGAGCACGGCATTGCGATGGGGATCGATCGAGCTCGGCATCGACGCCTACAACTTGCTTGGCCTGCAATATGCGGACGATCAGGAGGTGTACGTGTCCAACTGGAGCTTGCGCCCTGGCCAGCAGCCCGCATCGCTGGCCACGCACTCGACGGCGGCGCCGCCCCGAACCCTGCTCGGCACCGTTTCGGTCTATTTCTGATTGGGCAATTTGAGTCGGCGCCGTCTTGCAGGCAGTGCACCGGGGCTCGTCCGGGCCTCATGGGCGAGAACATCGATGCGAATCAGGTCGCGACGAGCGTCGGCGCGTCGCTGTCGGCGGCGGCCTCGACTCGTTCACGGGTGAGCGCGGCGGCGCTCGTCCAGCCGCCACGCTCGAGCCGCCGCCACAGGATGCCGGCGGTCACGAAGATCTCCAGACAGAGCCCGAGCCACCCGCCCGCCGCGCCCAGACCGTAGTGCCGGCCCGGGATCCAGGTCAGCGTGGGGGTACAGAGCCACGAGGTGACCACACCGACGATGGCCGAGTAGCGCACGTCGCCTGCGCCCCGCAGGGTACAACGCGCGATGATGTTGGCGGCGTCGAACAGCTGGAAGACGGCCGCGATGTGAAGGAGCGTCGTCGCCCGGGAGATCACCTCGGGATCGGGGGTGAAGCTCTTCACGATGAGTCCGGCGGCCAGAGCAAAGACCGCCGTGCACACGAACGCATAGCCCCCGCTGATCGACAGCGCCATGCGGGCCACGCGGTTCACGAGCTCGTAGCGCCCGGCCCCCACCGCTTGCCCCGCCAGCACCGCGGCGGCCTCGGCCATCGCGAGCGCCGGCAAGAACGAGAAGTGAATCACCTGCAGCGCGATCTGATGTGAGGCCATCTCGACCTCCGAGAAGAGCGAGATCATGAGCGTCAGCGTGGCGAAAGCTCCGACCTCGAGCGTGAATTGCAAGCCCGTGGGCACGCCCACCCGCAAGAGCTCCACCAGGTGAGCCTTGCGCATGCGCGCGAAACCCCACCCTCGTGAGCGTTGCGAAAGGACCATGATGCCGGCCTCGACTCCGTGGGCGAAGAGCGCGGCGCACGCGGCCGCCGCAACGCCCATCTTGAGAACGAAGATAAGAAAGACCGCAAGCGCGATGTTGACGATGTTCGCGGCCACCGTGGCCAGCATGGGCGTGCGAGAGTCTCCTTCGGCCTGTCGGACCTCGCGCAGGGCTGCATAGAGGAGCACCACGGGAGCGCCCAGGATCCGAAGACGCATGTACGTGCGCGCCGCCTCGGCGGCCGCCTCGGTCGCGGCAAGGCGGCCGATGAAGACCGCCACGATCTGGCCGAGACCTACCGTGAGAAATCCGATTCCTACGGCAAGCGTGATCGCGGCACCCAGGTACGCGCGTCCTTCTTCGGGTCGATTGGCCCCGATGGCCTGGGCCACGAGAACCTTGGCGCCCTGCATGAGCCCGAACGAAAAGCAAAGGAGCACGAACGAGCTCATCCCCGCGAGACCGACGCCCGCCAGCTGGGCACGGCCGAGGTGTCCCAGAAGGAGCGTGTCGACCAGGGTCATGACGCTGAAGGAGAGCATCGACACGGTCATGGGCCACGCGAGCCGGACGAGCTCGCGAAACGGTTGGTCTTTCCAGTGCAAATTCATGGGGAAACCTGATCGAGATGGGGATGAGAATCGAAGAGCAAAAAAAAAACCGCGAGTCCCTCGTGAGGGACCGCGGCTGTTTGGGCGGAGATTCGGGGACGGGTTACGTCAGCCGAGCCTCCTGCAAAACCCGCCGCGGCAGAGCTTTGCTGCGCTCGCCGAAAAATCGGCGAACGGCGGAGCAAAATGTCGCGAAAGGAGCTTCATTCATTGACCTCGGGCGGTGGTTTTAGCTTGCCGTGCCTGCGCGCGCAAGGCGAGCGGGGGGCAGGCTCGTTGACGTCCGTTCGATTGTGCGGCTAGATCGACGGATGATGGTGAGACTTTCGCATTTGCTTGTCTTCGCGGCCGTGGGCTTATCGACCATCGGGGCTTGCTCGTCCGACCAGCCGGCCGTGGGCCAGCTCGCGCAGGGTTGCTCGCTCACCAGCGACTGCAATAACCCGCTTTCGTGCACGTTCGGCAAGTGTCACAGCGCGTGCAATGCAAGCGTCGACTGTCAGCGCGGTGAGCGCTGCATCAAGGTGACGACGTCCGGGGTGTGCCAGCTCATCGACGAGCAGCGCTGCACCTACAGCTCGGACTGTCCCGCTCCGCTCAAGTGCGCGGTCGACAGCCAGTGCCGGGTCGCCTGCCAGACGCCGGCGGACTGCCTCGGTTACCAGAGATGCGTCTCCCACGTCTGCGCCGATCCCGATGAGATCGATCTCAGCAGCATGGATCTGCCGCACACGAACCCCCACGGGGGATTTGATGGGACGACCGACGATGCCGGCGTCGTCACGCCCGATGCGAGCGCCGACGTTTCGATGATCTCCGAGGCTTCGACGGTGACCCCCGATGGCCCGGTAAGCTCCAGGGACGGCGGGGTGACCGTCGAGGCCGGCCCCTCTTGCAACGATGCGTCCTCGGCACTCTCGGGGTTCCACCCCTCGAACCTGCCGAGCCCGCTCGACGTCCCTGCCGGCATCGGCGCTTTTACCTACACCCGCGCGAACAACTGCTTCTTCGATACGGACATCCCTGGTTGGAACATCGTCTGCGGCGTCAATTTTGCGCCCGAAACGGTTGCGCGCGTCGTCAAGCTGTCCGATGGCCGCGAAGCCGCTGTTCTCTACGCCACGAGCTTCAACATGAGCGCCGGGACGGTGCTCGATATCACCGGAACACGGCCGCTCATCGTCGTGGCCGCCAGCACAGTCGACCTCTCGGGCAAGATCGAAGCGGTCGCCAGCAAGACCAACAATTGGTTTGCGGGCGGCGCCCCGGGACCGGCGGCGATCGCTGGACCCGGCATTTGCCCCATCGACATCAT
>JBBSDY010000489.1:0-4136 GCA_038240245.1 Polyangiales bacterium | reverse complement strand
GCCACGAGCTCGCCGAGCGTTCGTCCTACGTGGCGAGGCAGGTCGTCGTCTTCGGCGCGCTTCTTTTTTCCGCGGGCTTCATGGCGGTCTCTTCGGGACGGCGAGGGCTGGGCCGACCCGTCTCGCGCGCTCGTCTCGCAGCGATCGGCGCACCGCTTGCGTTCGTGCTCCTGGGTCTCGTCTGGGTGCCTGCGGGCTCGCCCGGATCGTTCGGAGACGTTGGGCCTGGCGCGGCGCTCATGGCGTGCGCTTTGTTCGGCCTGATGGTCGTCCTGCCCATCGTTTTCGTGGCGCTCTGGTCCATGCAGCGCGCGTTTCCCAGCGCGTCGGCGTGGCGCGGCGGCGCCCTCGGAGCAGCGGTGGGCCTGCTCGGATCGCTGGCCCTCACTCTCCATTGCAGCAGCCCGTTCGGCGGCCACGTGGCCCTCGCGCACGGGCTGCCGATCGTGATCGCCGGACTGGTGGGCGGCCTCGTGGGGCCGAAGATCGTCCGCGCATAGCCTCGTCAGTCTCTTCGGCCCGGCTTGGCGCGTGCGAGAGGTCGCGGCTCGAGGACCCGGGTGCTGCCGTGGGCGCGGATGGTCGCGCGCACCAGAGGCGGAAGGTAGATGCTGTCGAGATCGAACGTGCCGAGAGCCTGGGCCAGGATGGCGATCCGCTCGCGCGGCGTGAGCGCGGCGTCGATGAGAATCATGGGCTGACCGCGCAGCTTGCACAGTCCCCCGCCGGCTTGCCGCGGGGAGAACGCTCGGTCCATCGTTTCGTAACGGACCGCGATCCCCAGCCGAGCGGCAACTGCCTCGAGCGCGGAGACGAGCTGTGTGGGTTGCAACTTTTGTCGGTCTTGGGCCGCCAGTTTGAATCTCCTGACAGGGTACCACGACCGCTCGACCGACCCGTCCGATCGGCCACGCCATCGGCCCTCAGGGTGTTGACCGCCGTGGACTCGGGTGCTACGGCTTGACGCGACGTAGGAGTGCGTCGTCGGTGTGGGAGCGATTCGGCTTCCCCGGTGACTGCTCCTGGTCGAGTGGGGCACGATCGATACTCTGGCCCGCTTCGAGAAGCGAAAGCTAACGCGACCGGGCGCCACCAAAAGCCCGCAGGATCCAAAAACCCAATGACATTCACGGAAGCCGCGGCGGAAGTCCTCCGCCTCGTAGGCAAGCCTCTTCACTACAAAGAGATCACCGACCTCGCCATCGAGAAGAACCTCTTGAGTCACGTCGGCAAAAGCCCCGAGGTGACGATGGGTGCGCGCCTGGCAGCGCTCCTCAAGAAAAACTCCAAAGAGAACCCGCTCGTCCGCGTAAAGCCAGGTGTTTTTGCCCTGCGCGACTGGGACGACGCTACCATCAAGGCCGGCATGAACGAGAAATCCCCGAAGCCGACGGCGGACGCCGCCACCGGCGCTTCTGACGAGGGAGCTGCCGAAAAGACCCCCGAAGAGCGAAGCTCGTCCCCCGGTGCTGCCGCTGATGCGGACGATCTGCCCGAGTGGGACGAGGGAGAAGAAGAGACCGAGCAGGCTCCCGATGAGCTGATGCGCGCCGAAATGGCCGCCTCCGGCGCCGAGGTCTTCGACGAGGAGGACGACGACGATCGTCCGATCCTCGGAGGACCCGATTCGGTTCCACCCGGGCCCGCGACGGCCGAAGGCGCGCAAGGTCAGCGACGGCGGCGACGACGACGACGCGGCCGCGGCAGGACGCAGCCCGAGCCCTTTTCGGGCGGCGGAGGCGGTCTGCCCTCGTACACGGTGACGCCCGCCTTTGGTGAAGGTAAGGCTCCCAACGGCGATGCCGAGGTCGCGGTGGCGCCGCCCCGCGAACGTGACCGAGATCGTGATCGCGACCGCGACCGGGACAGAGATCGCGATCGTGATCGTGAGCGCACGGCACCCACGGGTGATCTGGGCGGCAATTTTTCCGAAGGTCCGGCCCTCGACGACATGGCCGGCCGAGACCTCGCCGATGCCGTCGCGTTCTGGCTCAACACCCTCGATCGCAACGGCGGTCAGGTGTCGCTCCGGCAGATTGCCGAGACCGCCCAGCGGCGCGGACGGCTCAGTGGCGATCTGCAGCAGGCACAGTCCCAGGTTGCGGCTGCGATCCGGGCCGACAACGCTCGCCGCCTGACCAACGGGCAACGCATCCGCTTTCGTTTCTCGAGTGGCAGGGTCGCACTCACCGACTGGCTGCTCGGTGGCGATCTCGCCCGGCTCGAGGCCGAGGCGCACGCCGCGGTCGAGCGTTACCGCGAGGCAAGCCGGCGCGCGTTCTTGCGCAAGCTGCAAGAGCTTCCCGGGCACGCGCTGGTCGAGCTCGTGCTCCTGGTCCTCGACAAGGCAGGGATGAGCCAGATCCGCGCGGTACGGCGCCCGGGCATGCCCGCTGGTGAGGCGCACTTCAGCGCCGTCCAGAAGACGGGGTACGGCGAGATCAAGTCCGCGCTCGTCATTCGCCGCGACGGTCGCGAGATCGGTCGCGAGCGCGTCGCCGATCTTCGTGGCTCGCTCCATCACTATGGGCCGGCCGCCGCCGGCTGGATGGTCACGACGGGCCAGGTACTGTCCGGTGCGCGCGAAGAATGCGCCGCCGCCAACGCGCCCCCCATCACCCTGTGTGACGGAATTGGCCTCGCGCGGCTCTGCGAGGAAAACGACGTCGCCGTCGTGCGTGCGCGCATGCCCATCGCGCTACCCGACATCGATCTGCTCGAGGCACTGCGAGCGTCGTAGCCATGCTTCTTCCGGTGGTGGCCGTCGGGGGTGTGGTGCTCGCCCCCGGGCCTCGCGTCCTGTTGGTGCAGAGGGCGAAGCCGCCGATGCTCGGTAAATGGACGCTTCCCGGCGGGCGGCTCAAGGGCGGCGAGACGATCGCACAGGCGGTCGAGCGCGAGGTCCTCGAGGAGACCGGCATTCGCGTGGTGGCCGGCAATCTGATCGAGGTGGTCGAGATCGTGACCGAAGGGCACCACTTCGTGATCCACGATCACCTCTGCTCGCCGGCGGCTCCGTCCGAGACTCCGAAGGCGGCTGACGACGCATCGGACGCCCGCTATGTGCGCCCGAGCGAGCTGTCCTCGCTGGGGGTGACCGAGGCCGTGGCCAGAGTGGTGATGAAGGGCGTGGCCATGCGTCAGGTTCTGAACGAGGACGAGTGAAGCGCGCCGCGGTCCTCGCTCTATTGCTGGGAGCCGCGGGGTGCCACGCCGTGCCGCCCCCGCGTTCACCATTTCCGACGGCCGCCGACGCCATCGCTCGCCTGAAGGCGACGTTTGCGTGCGAGACCGGCGTGAAGGGCGAGGCCAAGATCGATCACTTCTCGGAGCGCGGGCGTGTTCGGGGCAAGCTTTTGCTCTTCGCCAGCCGACCTGCCCGGTTGCGATTCGACGTGGTGAGCCCGCCGCCTTTCAACTCGATCGTCTCCACCCTGGCCGCCGAGCAGGGACATTTCTCGCTGTTCGATCTGCGCGAGCGAAAGTTCTACGAAGGCCCCGCGACGGCCTGCAACATCGCCAGGCTTACCGAAGTACCTCTCGAAGCGCACGCCCTCGTGAGCTTGCTCGGTGGACAGGCGCCGTTGCTCGTGCACCAGGACGCGCAGCTTCAGATGGAGTGGAGCGGCGACGGGTACTATGTGATCCGGATCCCGAGCACCCGCGGTGCGACCGAAGAGCTACACATTGCTCCCAGCCTCGCCGACATCGGCCAGCCGTGGTCGTCGCAGCGGCTGCGCGTCCTCGACGTCCGCGTCGTGCAGCAGGGCATCGAGCTCTACCACGCCAGCATGGACGCTCACGAGTGGACGAGCACGGCTGCCCCCCAGATCGATCCCGACGGCCTCGAGGCTCCAATTGCCCCGAGCGGCCCCCCGTGCTCGGTCGAGGTGCCGCGCAAGATTCAGATCGAGGTCAAGGAGAGCGACCAGGACGTGCTCTTCCGCTACGAGAGCGTCAAGCTGAACCCCCCGCACCCGGCGGGCGTTTTCACGCAAACGGCGCCCGACGGCGTGGAGCACGTGCGCGTGGAGTGCGGGTATTAGTACTGCTGACTAGCTTAGCTAAGCTAGGCTTGCGTCACTTCGATCTTGGGTGATGTTCGCAGGGTCTGCAAAACGACGCAGTAGCGCTCG
>JBBSDY010000488.1:0-4138 GCA_038240245.1 Polyangiales bacterium | reverse complement strand
CGTCGACGACGAGTAGATCGGACTTGTAGACCTCGAGCGGTGAGAGGATCGGTGAGAGCTTGAAGTCGGATCCTTCACCGGAGGGTATCCACGATGCGGTGACGTTGCCATTCGGCGTGTACACGACGACGAATCGCTTGGGCGGCGTGCCCGTGGCGCGCTGCGACACCTGACCGATGGACCCTGGCTTGTCTCGACTGCACCCCATGATCTCGAGCCAGGGCAGCGCGATGGCGATTGCTCCGGCGCCGCGAAGTACTGCGCGTCGATCGAGACGGAAGGGCTTCATGGCGTATCCCCCGAGGGCACCACCAGGGGGCGATAGAGGAACGCATCGCTCTGGCTCAAGGCCAGGAGCAACCCCTTGATGTTCGATCCGGACGCGTCGAACTGATCTTGCAGGCTTCGCAAGCTACATGCGTCGTCGTCGGTCTCGGATCTGCCGTAGCTGAAGCGGAACCACTGGGTGACGACGCAATCGCGCACCTCCTGGCTCACTTTCAGGCGATCGACGAGGGCGGGAACTCCATCGAAGGGCCCGTCCACGTCGGTTTCGATGAGCGAGCCAGATGCATCGACGGAGCCGCCGTTCTCGAGGGAGCGAAACTCGCCGACGCCGTCGTAGTTCTCGAAGCCGAGCCCGATCGGGTCCATGAGCTTGTGGCAAACCGCGCACGAAGCCTGGGTCGCGTGAGCGGCGAACCTCTGGCGGGTGGTGAGGTGGGGATCGAGATCGGGTGCGACGGCCATCACGTTGGGCGGGGGCGGCGGAGGATCTTGGCAGAAAAATCGCTGTCGAACGAACTTGCCGCGCGTCACGGGCGACGTCTGGTTGCTGTGGGCGTTGATCGACAGCAGACTGCCCTGGGTCAAGAGGCCGAGGCGCTGCTTGGGGTCGAGATCGACGCGTTGAAAGGCTTCGCCCGAGACGGCCGTCATACCGTAGAACGTGGCCAGCGGGGCATTCACGAAGGTGTAGGGCGCGGAGAGGAGCGTGACGAGATCGGCAGGACCGTTCCACATGACGTCGTCGAGGAACATGGTGGTTTCGGTACGCATGGCGGCGCGAACGCTCTCGTTCCAGGCGGGATAGACGGTGGCGCTCTTGGTGATGCCATCGAGGCCGTCGAGGCCGAGCCATTGACCGTGAAAGTTCGTCACCGCTTCGTGCGTTTTGGGATCCGCGAGCAAGCGCGTGGCCTGAGCTAGGATCTGGTCCTTCGTGCGCAGCTCATCGGACCTGGCGGCGGCCATGAGCGCGTCGTCGGGCATCGAGTTCCAAAAGAGGTACGAGAGGCGCGACGCCATCTCGAACGACGTGAGGGGTACCACCGGCGCTGCGCCGGCCCCGAACTCGACGCGATAGAGAAAGCGTGACGATTGAAGGATCGTCTGCATCATTAGCTCGATGCCCGTTCGAAAGTCTTCGGCGCGTCCGGCCACGAACACGCCGTAGAGTCGGGTAACCTCGGCGTCGTCGGGTGGGCTTCGGTAGGCTCGCTCGCCGAACGTCTGGATGAATCCCCGCACGCACGCCGCTTCGTTCGTGCCCGCGACGCTGCAGGGAATGAGCGTATCGAGGTGCTCGGTGGCTCGCTCGGCGATGGCCTCGGAGGCCCGCATGTATTGCTCGGCGAGGATGGACGTGACGCCGAGGGCGTCGGCGTTGTTGTTGAAACCGCCTTGCTCCTCCTCGCGTACGAAGGCGTCGGCGGGCCGCGTGGTGTCGCCTAGCAAGTCGCGGATGGTATTGTTGTATTCGGTGCGGTTGAGACGCCGAATGGGCGACGGACCAGACTTGATGCCCGTGCAGGTGAGGGCGGGCTTGGGTTGCGGGTGGCTCTCTTCGACGGGCAGAGGATGTGTTTCGTCTGCCGGGGCGCCGCAGGCGACCAACCAAATAGCGAGCGCCGAACCAAACCGCAGCTTCATCTCGAGAATGCCTCTTTCAGGTGTCGCACTCGGCCGCCAAATCGTCAACCGAGACCCCTCCCCGAAACCATCTTAGCCCGCCTACTGGTCGCCTGCGCAGCAATGGCCCTTCCGGAAGCCAGTGGGCCAGTCGCTCGATGGATAGGTTGGTTCACCAATCTATTCCTCTGGCGGCCTCCAGGGCACAGTAGATTTGCCAAATGGCGAAGCAAAAGAGTCGGGGCCTTGCCATGGCGATCCAAGCCCGTGAGGCGCTGCGCGTCGGACGTGGCGCCGACGCACAGGATCTTGCTCGCTGCGCCCTCGCCGCCGAGCCCCGGAACCCTGATGTCTTGCACGAGGTTGGGGAGCTCGCCTTGGAGACGGGGGACGGCGCGGCGGCGTGCGACCTGTTTGCCAAAGCCATCGAGCGGCGGTCGGCTTCGGTGCCTGCCCTCTGGCACATCTCGCTCGCGCAGGCGCAGGTTCGGTGCGGCAAGCTCGATGCGTCGATTCGTTCATTTCAAGAGGGGTTGGCAGTCGATCCCGACGACAAGGCTGGATGGTCGGGTCTTGGGCGCGCGCTCCACGGCATTGGCGATCTGCGCGGAGCCATCGAGGCATGGCAAAGGGTCGTCGTGCTCGATAGAAGCGCCTGGGGACCTTGCAACGATATCGGCTCGGCATGGATGGAGATGCGCGAATGGGAGCGAGCCGAAGAGGCCTTCTGCAAGGCCGAGTCCCTCCGCCCCGGGCAAGGGATCGTGGCCGTGAACCGGGCGACGCTCGACCAGCGCCGAGGTCGCCCGGATGCAGCCATCGCTGCGCTCGAAAGGTGCGTGGCGGAGCATCCCGACTACGCAGCCGCTCATGCAGGGCTTGGCTTTGCCCTGCGCGACGCCCAGCGTTACAGCGAAGCCGCCTCGGTCCTGCGTCGCGCGACTGAAATGGCGCCGGCCAATGCCACGTACGCGTGCGGGCTCGGTCGCGCGCTTCTCGAAGTGGGATCCGCCGACGAAGCGCTCTCCGTTGCCACGGGCTACCTCGAACGCCGCCGCGGACACAGCGGTGCGCGGGCGCTCGAGTCGCTGGCGCGCATCGCGCTCGGGGACGCCGAGGGGGTGACGAGTCTGCTCGACTACCAGCGCTTCGTCTCGACCGCGAAGCTGGAAACTCCCGCGGGCTTTGCCGACCTCGGGGCATTCAACGCCGCTCTCGCCGCCCACGCTGGTGCTCACCGCACGCTCGTGTCTTCACCGCTTAGCCACGCCACGAAGGACGGCATGCACTCCGGCTCTCTTCTCGTCGAGCCGCGCGGGCCCGTTGCGGCGCTCGAGCAGGCCGTCGGATTGGCGGTCACGGCGTATGGGCGAGCGCAGTCGCAAGGAGCCAAGAACCCGTTCAGCGAGCACCGGCCGCGGGCAGTATTTTTGAAAATGTGGAGCGTCGTGCTCGCCCGCGGAGGACACCAGATCGCGCACATCCATCCCGAGGCCTGGATCTCGGGCGTGTATTACATGCAGCTGCCCATTTCGATTCGCGACGGCGGCGGACCCGAGGGCTGGCTCGAATTCGGTGAGCCCGATGGATCCGTCCCTGCGCGCATGAAAGCGCCCACCCACATGGTACGACCCGAGGAGGGTCTGCTCGTGCTTTTCCCATCGTATTTCTATCACCGCACCATCCCTTTCGATGGGCCTGGGACCCGCATCAGCATCGCTTTCGACGCGGTACCGCTCGGAGGCTGATTTTCTGAGAATTGCCGGGCGTGCCGGCCAAACACACCGAGGATGAGACTACGTCTCGGCATCGGATTCATGTCGGTTGCGTGGGCGCTGGCCGCCTGCAGCGGCGAGGTCGGCACGGCCGATCGCGAGTCCCCGATCCAGGGCCTGGGCAGTGGCGCGGGCGCCACTGGCGCCGCTGGCGCCGGGGGATCGCCAGGCGCGGGGGGAAGTGGAAGCGAGGAAAGCAGCGCCGGATCCAGCCGCGGTAGCGGTGGATCGCAGTCGATGGGAACGAGCGGAACCAATGCCACTGCCGGCGCGGGTGGTGGCGCGCCCGCTTCGGTTGACGCCGGCAAACCGGCGACGAGCGATGTCACAGCGAGCGACGCCGATCTCCAATTTTGCGTCGACGAGAACAACCGCTACCGGGCCACGTTGAGCGGCGCTCCGCTCACCCGCTCGAGCACGCTCGAAGCGTTCGCCGCCACCGGCGCCGAGGT
>JBBSDY010000487.1:0-4141 GCA_038240245.1 Polyangiales bacterium | reverse complement strand
TCCCCGGCGGCACCACCCACCGCATTGTCGGGCCATCACCTCGACCGCCGAGCGGTGCCACTTGCAAGAGCGTCGAATCACGAGCCCGAGCGGGACTAGCGTCCACGAGCACGATTTCCACGAGGTGTTCTGGATTGATGATGGCGAAGGCTGGCACCTGGTCAATGGCGAGCGCCGTCGCCTCTCGCCTGGGGCGCTCACCCTGGTGCGCTCCGACGATCGACACGGCTTTCAAGCCGACCCTGGCCAGTCGTTTCGCCTGGTCAACGTGGCGTTTCCGCGAAAGACGTGGGGCTACCTCGTGCGTCGCCACGCTCCGCGAGGCGGCGATCCGATGTCGATGGCGCTCTCGTCGCGCGAGCTCTTCTTGTCCGCGGCCCACCTGACCGAGCTCGGCGTCATGACCGCCGAGCTGGCGGGCGGCGCGCGTGGTGCGAGCTCGGCCGAACGCTTCTTGCTCAATCTGCTCTACGTGCTCGACGTCGCTCGTCCCGCCGGCGCCTCGGCGAACGCCACGCCAGGATGGCTTCGCGAGGCGTGCCGCGGCATCGCCGATCCGCGCCTGTTCCCCGAGGGGACGGCGGCACTGGTGCGACTTTCGGGTCGCAGCGCCGAGCACGTCGCGCGCGAGGTCCGCCGGTGGCTCGGCAAGACGCCCACCGGAGTCGTGAACGACGCGCGTCTGTCCTTTGCTGCCTCGCGTCTCACCGAAACCGACCGCGCCATTCTCGCCATCGCGTTCGATTGCGGATTCGAGAACGTGAGCCACTTCTATCGGCTGTTTCGCGCGCGCCACGGCGTTACCCCGGGGCAATACCGGGCACGGCGGCAACGGCTGGTGGATCCCGACTAAGAGCGGTACCGTCAGCGCAAGGACACGATGCAAAAACTTTCTGCGATCATTCTTGCCGCCGGCCTGGGAACCAGGATGAAGAGCGCGATCCCCAAGATGCTCCATCCGCTCGCCGGCAGACCGCTCATCTATTATTCGGTGCGAGCTGCCCTCGAGGCCGGCGCGTCGGACGTGGTGGTGGTCGTTGGTCACGGCGCCGAGCGTGTCGGGGCCTACCTTGGCGAAACGTTCGGCGCCAGGGTGCGTACCGCGATCCAGGCCGAGCAACGCGGGACGGGGCACGCGGCGCTGATGGCCATGCCCGAGCTCGGCAACGTGGACCAGGCGTTCGTCCTCTATGGCGACACACCGCTCGTCGAGGTGGGCGATCTTCGGTCGCTCGCCGCCGCGCTCGAGGGGCACCCCGAGGCGCCGCTGGCGCTCCTCACGTGCGTGCTCGAGGATCCGACCGGCTATGGAAGGATTTTGCGCGACGGCACAGGCAAGGTCCTTCAGATTCGCGAGCACCGCGACCTTCGTAACGAAAAGGAGCGCGCCCTCAATGAGGTCAACCCCGGCTTCTATGCGGCGCGCGTCTCGTTCTTGCGCCAGGCCCTGGCCGAGCTTCGCCCCAACAACGCGCAGCAAGAGCTATATCTCACCGACGTCGTCGAAGCGGCGGGCAAGAGCGGCGGATCCATCGCCGTGCCCACCGGGCCGGCGAGCCTGATCGGGATCAACGATCGCGCACAGCTCGCCGCGGTCGAGGCGGCCATGTACCGCCGCATCGTCGAACGTCTGGCCCGCAGCGGCGTCACATTTCACGGCGATCCCCGCATCGACGACACGGTTTTGGTCGAGCCCGACGCCAACATCGAATCGGGCGTGGTGTTGCGCGGCAAGACGGTGATCGGCAAGGGTGCGAGCGTCGACGTCGGCTGCGTGATCGTCGACTCGATCATCGAGGCAGGCGCCGAGATCCTTCCCTACACCGTCATTACCTCGTCGCGGGTCGGCCCGCGCGCCCGTCTGGGGCCGTTCTCTCACCTTCGTCCCGAGAGCGATATTAGGGAGGAGGCCCACATCGGCAACTTCGTGGAGACGAAGAAGATGGTCGTCCACGCCCGCGCCAAGGCCAATCACCTGGCGTATCTGGGTGACGGCGAAGTGGGCGAAGGCTCCAACATCGGCGCGGGAACCATCGTCTGCAACTACGACGGGTTCAAAAAGTACCGCACGGTCGTGGGCAAGAACGTCTTCGTGGGATCCGACTCGCAGCTCGTCGCTCCCCTCACCATCGGCGACGGCGCCTACGTAGGAACGGGTACCACGGTGGTCGAAGACATTCCCGCCGATGCTCTGGCCATCGGCCGTGTCCGGCAGGTGAACAAGCCGGGCTACGCCTCGCGCCTTCGCGAGAAGCTGCGTGCCAAGGCCAAGCCCGGCAAGTAGGTTTCGGCTGGCGGGTCGGCGCGGCCTGGCCTGGTGACTTTTTTTTGCGGCGGTTGAAACCTTTTGTGGGGTCGAGGCGTCTCAATATTTCATGTCGACCACCCGAAGCGCGGTCCTCGTCGTGTCTCTCACTCTGGTCGGGACGGCCTGCGGCTCGGGCCCGGCGCGTTTCGCCAGCGGAACGGGTCCCGCTTCACAGGCCATGAGCTGCGAACGCCGTCACCCTGGCGTGGGCGCGGCGCGCCTCGGAGCTTTGCGCCAGAGCTCGGCAGTCGCCCTCGCTGCCGCGCCCGGCGGCGGCACGGTGGCCTACATCGCCGACGCCGACGAGCCGACCCTGCACACGGTCGACGTCGACGGTCACCGCGAGATCGCGGTGACGCGCCTGCGCGATCGGGCCGAGCAGGTCATGGTGCTCGCCGATGGCCGCGTAGCGGTCACCCTCCGGCGTGCGAACGCGATAGAGATCTTGGAGCCCTCGCTCTTGCCTTCCAACTCTCTCACGTCGCTCTGTGTCGCCGACGTCCCCGCCGAGCCCATCGCGCTCGCCAACACGCCCGACGACCGTACGCTTCTCGTCACGAGCGCATGGACGCCGACCTTGACCGCGCTCGACGCAACGCACCTTGGCGAGCAGTACCACGTCGAGCTCGCGAGGGAGCCGCGTTCGGTCGTCGTTTCCGACGACGGCACGCGCGCCTTCGTGGCCCACGTCGTGGGTGCCAAGATGAGCGTGATCGACCTCAAGGCAGCCGGCGAAAAACCACGACAGATCGATCTGCGGGCCCGGCTCATCGATCGCTCCATCGGCGGCCCCAAGGGCGATACCAATCTGCGTAGCGGATGCCAGGGCTTCACGCTCGCCAAGGTCGACGGTCGCATCCTGGCCCCCATGGTGTCCGTCGAGCCGGGCGATCCCCGGCGCGCATCGTCCGGCTATGGCGACTCGTCGGCCTCCGTTGCCACCGAGACCGGCGAGGTGTCGGTCGTCGACGAGGGGGCCGAGCGGCTTCTCACCCGCGCGATTCTCTCGGTTCCGGTCGCCCTGCCGAAGGCGCCCGAATGCCTGCTTCCTCGCGCGGCCGCTTATCACGACGGCTCGCTCTACGTTACCTGCCTGGGCATCGATTCGCTGGTCGAGCTCGACGCGCGCGCCATCGATCCCGCGCGCTCCGAGACGCGTCGCTGGTCGGTGGGCGGTGGCCCCGTGGGCGTCGCGATCGACTCGGCCCGGGCGCGGGCAGTCGTCTTCTCGCAGTTCGATCGCGAGGTCGAGATCGTTGCACTGGCCGCGCCGGCTGGCGAAATCACCCGTGTGTCGCTGTCGCAAATGGCCGGTGAGGCGCTCGCCGCGCCCATCGCTCTCGGAAGGCGCCTCTTTCACAAGTCGAACGATGCTCGCGTGAGCCAGGACGGTCGCGCTTGCGCGAGCTGTCACCCCGATGGTCGCGAAGATGCGCTCACCTGGTCCACACCGGATGGCCCGCGCCAGACCCCGATGTTGGCGGGGCGCGTGGTCGACACGGGTCCGTACGGATGGCTCGGCGGTCGCACGACGTTGACCGAACACGTGAAGCAGACGTTCGAGCGATTGCAGGGCTCGGGCTTGCCGGACATCGAGCGCGATGCGCTTCTGGCCTACGTCACCGATCTTCCGGCGCCGCACCCGCGAGCCGTACCCCGCGACGCCCAGACCGCCAAGCTGGTCGAGCACGGCCACAAGCTGTTTTTTTCGGCCGACGCGGCGTGCTCGAGCTGCCACGATCCCGACCACGCGTTCGCCGACGGATTCAAGCACGATGTCGAGATCACCACCGTGGTCGTGGGCGCCGCGGTCAAAAAGGCGAAGGTCGAGCC
>JBBSDY010000486.1:0-4142 GCA_038240245.1 Polyangiales bacterium | reverse complement strand
TCTCGACCTGCTCATGGCCAGATGGTCGCGCTTCCATCAATCAACGTGCATCTCGATTCCACCTCCACCGCGCAATACCACCGGGGTCGTCCGGTAGCCCGTGCCCAGACCCCGGACCGCGAATTCGGGGCGCGCAAGAGGGAGGAGCCCACCCAGGCGCACATAAGGGGCAAGGCGCCTCGAAATGAGCCATCGAGCCTCGACATCGCCCCCCGCGGTCAAGCCGATGCTCGAGACGCGATCGGTCGCGATGGGCCCGAACCCGGTGGCGCTCGTCCACGTCAATCCCGCATCGAGGCACGGGCCGAGCGCGAGAAACGCGGTGGTGAGCTCGTAGCAGGCGCGAAGGTTGCCGGATGCAAAATGAAACGTCGCGCCGACGTCGCTTCGTGCGGACAGGGCGCCCCGCCGCGGCACGAAATAGCTGGCCGCAAGCTCGAAACGCGCATGCGGCACCTGCCACCCGAATGCGCCTTCGAGGCCCAGGGTGCCTCGCGGCAGGGCGCCAAAGTCGAAGGCCATGCCAAGGCTCGCCGTCGGTCCGCTCACGGAGGGAGGTGCCGGTGGCTGATGCGTCTCGCGAACGGCCACCGTTGGTTTCTCGGCGAGAGGGGCGCGCGCCTCGAGGTTCACCGACAGGGCAATGACCAGCGCCGCTGCCTGTGACACGGCTTCGCACGTCGGACCTCCCAGGGTTCGTCGCGCTTCCCAGCCTGCGCTGCGCAACGTGAGATCGACGCGCCATCGATCGGCCGACGCGCGCGTGACCACGCCCTGGGCAGATAGCCCGGCGGCGCCCAGCTGCGATCCGACGAGGATCTCATGAACCTGCCGCTCGATCGCAGCTCCGCCCGGGCACTCGGGGGGCGCCTCCCATCCCTCGATGACGGTCGGGGGCGCGTCGGCCCGGGCCGCCGAGAAGGTCAACACCAGCGAGCGCAAGATCGCCGGGTACGCCCTGCGGTGCATCCCGATCATGACCACTTGACCCTACTCCTATCGCGTCGCGAAAGCGCTCTCGGTGTCCTGGTGCATCTCAGCGCGACGGCTTGCACCGGGGCCTCGCGACGACTAGGGCATAAAGCCAGGAGCAACGGACATCGTCCTCTATCCGAGCTCGGTGCGCGAGAGAGAGAGCCCCCATGCGGATGTCGAGCCACGCCACCATTGTCGTTCTTGCAGCGCTCGTTCTCGTGGCGAGCGGATCAATGGGCTGTGGCGCCAAGGGCGGTGGTAGCAGCGACTTTGGCTCCGATCCACTCGCGGGCACGGCGGGCGCGGCCGGTGCCACAGGAGGCAGCACGGGAAGCTCGGATATCCCCAGCGGTGTCGCGGGTAACACGGCCCATCTCAACATCGACCCCGAGGCGTCGGCGGGCGATCCCGACGCGGATCACGTTGGCGTCTACATGTTGCCCGCCGGCTTCACGCCGGGCATCAAGGGGGGGTACACGCTCGGCGATCCGTTGGGAGCGACACTGCCCCCCGAGGATATGGACGCGGGCAGCGTCGGAGGATGCGGCGGAACGATTCGCGACATCGTCCGCGACTTCAAGCGGGGCGACAAGCCGGGCGGACATCCCGACTTCCAGACGTTCGAAGGTGCGGGAGAGACGGGCATCGTGGCGATGCAGCTCGGCACCGATCTCAAGCCGGTGTATGTCGACGGCAAGCACAAGTTCACGACCACCAAGGCCAACTTCGACCAGTGGTACCGCAACGTCGACGGCGTGAACAAGCCGTACATCGTCTATCTGGTCGTCGAGCCCAACGGCGGTGTGTTCACGTTCGAGAGCGACGCGTTCTTCCCCCTCGACGGCCAGGGATGGGGTAACGAGGGCTTCAATCCCGATCACAACTTTGCCTTCACGACCGAAGTGCACACCAAGTTCCAGTACAACGGCGGCGAGACCTTCAGCTTCAGCGGCGACGACGATGTCTGGGTCTTCATCAATGGCAAGCTCGCCATCGATCTCGGCGGCCTGCACGGCGTGCAGATGGCCCAGATCATGCTCGACGCGGACGCCGGCAAGCTCGGGATCGCCAAGGGCAAAGTCTATTCGCTCGACCTATTTCATGCCGAGCGCCACTCCTCGGCATCCAACTTTCGCATCGACACGAACCTCGAGTTCGTCGACTGCGGCATCATCGTCGACGTGCGCTGATCGACACCCTCGGCTAGCATCGCCTTGTTGGGTGCGAGCTGCAGATGGTAGGCAGGCACGCGAAATCGATCGCCTTTCGCGACGGAGCGCTCGACCTTCGTGCGTGTGCGCCGCCCGGGGACACCGACTTCATTCGAGCCGAGACGGCTCTCAACATCCGTCCGTTCTACGAGCACACCTACGGATGGAACGTCGAGCGCGCACAGCAGGAACCCAAGCGTCCCCGTGACTACACCATGGTCAGCTTCGAGGGCGCTACCATCGGATTCTTCGCCCTGCACGACAAGCCAGACTGCAGTTACCTGGCCGACATTCAGCTGGTAGCGCGGGTCCGCGGGCGTGGGATCGGCACGCATCTGATGGAGCACATCCATGCCCTGGCCCGGGCGACTGGGCACCGGACGATTCGCCTTCGGGTGTTCCATGCCAACCGGGCGGGGACGCTCTACCGGCGGCTTGGCTATGCCGTCGACAGCTCCGACGAGCACACCGCGGTGATGAGCAAGATGCTCTCGCCGACGAGCTCGCCGGACTAGCACCCGGCACCGATGCGATGCACGATGGGCCATGAGCCGCGCCAACACCTTGGTCGTCGATAACCCCTTCACATCCGAACCGGCTTGCACCGTCGAGCTGGGCGACACCATGGCCGTGGACGCCGCGCTCGATCGCGCGGTATCGGCCGCGCGCGCCGCAGCTCAGGTTGCTGTGCCCGACCGCGTGGCGCTGGTGCTCGCCGCCACCAACGCGATGGTGACCCGAGCCGACGATATCGCCCGCGACATCACCGCCATGATGGGCAAGCCCTTGCGACAGGCGCTCGGCGAAGTGGATGGCATGGCCGGTCGCGCGCGCTACATGGCGTCGATCGCCGAAGACGCGCTGGCCGACGTGGTTGCGCGCGACGAGCCAGGGTTCGTGCGGCGCATCACCAAGGCGCCGCTCGGTGTCGTTCTCGATTTGCCCGCGTGGAACTATCCCCTGCTCACGGCCGTCAACGTGGTGATGCCGGCCGTTCTGTGCGGCAATGCCGTCGTGGTGAAGCATTCGCCGCGAAGCCCGCTCTGCGGCGAGCACTTTGCCCGCGCCTTCGACGAAGTGGGAGCACCCCCGGGGCTCGTGCAGGCCCTGCATTGCGACCACCCGACCTCCGAGCGCATGGTCGGCGATCCCCGCGTCGATCACGTCGTTTATACGGGTTCGGTGTTCGGCGGGCACCGCATCGTCTCCGCGGCTTCGGCGCGTTTTTTGAATGTCGGGCTCGAGCTCGGCGGTAACGATCCCGCGTATGTTGCCGCCGACTGCGACTTCGAAAAGACGGTCGACAACATCGTCGACGGGGCCATCTACAACGCCGGCCAGAGCTGCTGCGCCGTGGAGCGCGTCTATGTTCACCGGTCGATCTACCTGCGCTTCATCGAGGCATGCGAGGCGCTCGTAAGGGGGTACGAGATCGGCGATCCCCTGGACGCAGCCACGACCCTCGGGCCCATCGCCCAGCCCAACCATCCGGCCGAGCTCGAAGGGTTGGTGGCCGATGCGGCCCGCCGTGGAGCTCGCGTCGTTGCCGGGGGAAAGCGGTCATCCGTCGGCGGTCGGGGGCGATTTTTCGAGGCCACGCTGCTCGCCGATGTCGGTCAGGAATGCGCGCTCATGCAGCGCGAGAGCTTCGGCCCCATCTTGCCCGTCGTGGCCGTTGATTCCGACGAAGAGGCGCTCGCGCGCATGAACGCATCGTCGCTGGGTCTGACCGCGAGCGTGTGGACGCGCGATCAAGGGCGGGTCGAGCGGATGGCGCGCGCGCTCGAGTACGGCACCGTCTTCATGAACCGGTGCGACCACGTCGATCCCTCGTTGCCGTGGAGCGGCTGGAAAGAGTCGGGCCGCGGAGCCAGCCTGAGCCGGCTAGGTTTCGACCAGCTGACGCGCCCCAAAGCGCTGCACTTTCGGCTCGCGCTTTGAAGGTGTAGCCTTGCG
>JBBSDY010000485.1:0-4144 GCA_038240245.1 Polyangiales bacterium | reverse complement strand
GTGCACGGGCAGCGCCAGGCGCTCGAGCACGGGGTCAAGGTTGCCGGCTGCACCGTTCACTACGTCGATGCCGGCACCGATAGTGGTCCCATCATTGCGCAGGCTGCCGTTCCCGTGCTCGACGGCGATACCGAAGAAACGCTGACGGCTCGCATTCTGGTCGAAGAGCACCGGCTTCTCGTCGTCGTTCTGCAGGCCATCGCCGAAGGCAAAATCGAGATCGTGACGGGTGGCGCGGGCTCACGAGCTCGCGTCGAGACCCACGGTTTGTCGGCCGATTGGTTCGCGAACGACGTGACGACGGCCCGCCCGAGGGAGACGCGGGTTTGACCGAGAAGCACTACGACGTCGTGGTGCTTGGCCGATCGCTGGGCGCTCTCGTCGCCGCGGCTCTCCTTGCCCGCCGCGATTTTCGCGTGCTCGTCCTCGGCCAAGGCGAGAGACCTTCGTCGTACCGCTGGGGCCGCCACGTGCTGCGCCGCACGGCGTTCACGATGTTGTTCGCATCCTCGCCGGCGTGGAAACGCGTGTTGGTCGAGCTCGCGCAGACCCAGACCTTTCGGCGGCACGCCGTCGCACTCGACCCCATGGTTCAGCTCCTGATGCGCGATCGCCGTATCGATCTGCCCCCCGATATCAAGCTGTTCGAACGCGAGATCGAGCGCGAGTTCCCCGAAGTGAGGCGGGTCATCGATGAGCTTTACGCCGAGCTCGCTCGCATCAACGCCACGGTCGACGCCGCTTTCGAGCGCGACGCAGTCTGGCCGCCAGGCACGTTCTGGGAACGGCGCGAGACGGGACGTCTCGTTGCCGGATTGCCGCACGCGAGCCACGAGCCCGGTTTCGATCTGCTGGGCGACCTGCCGAGTGCTCACCCCTACCGCGCGCTCACCGCGGCGTCCGTCGATTTCGCGTCGCACGCGCCGCTCGCCAACTTGCCTCCGCTCGCGTTCGCGCGCCTTCACGGGTCGTGGTCGCGTGGCGTTCACGCTCTGGCGCGCGGCGAGGACGAGCTCGCTGAATTTCTGCTCGAGCGCATCGAGGCCCATGGTGGAACCTGCCGTCTGTCCGATCGGATCACCCGCATTCAGGTCGATCGGCGTGGCGTGTGCGGCGTTCTCATCGACGGAGAAGCGGCACTCACCGGGGCCGCATTCGTGGTAGCTGACAGCAGCGGCGAGCAGCTCGCGGAGCTCTCCGGCGGGCGCGGCATCCTCAAGCGCGCGGAGCGAGACTGGCCCTCTCTTAGCCCTGCTCGCACCCGTTTCGTCACATCCGTCGTCATGCGATCCGAAGGCGTACCCGAGCCATTGGGGCGCGAAGTGGTGGTGATCCCCGCGAACGACCGGGGCCTGCCGCTGCACATCGTGCGCATGGATCCCTCTTCGGAGATCGACGCACCGCCCGAGGCGCGCGGCGAGAGCCTGTGGGTCGTGGAAACCCTGCTCCCTTTTTCCCGCGTCGGCGAGCCGCTCGACGGCATCGCCCGCGAGCAGGTGCTCGAAACCTTGAGGGCGTCGTTTCCTTTCATCGACCGACACATCGTCGTGCTCGACTCGCCGCACGACGGTCGGCCGCTCTGGGATTTCGAAGGTGGCAAGCCGGGTGGGCCTCCCCGGGAGATCGAGCGCATCCACCTGCAGGGCGCATCGGTTGCTGCCGAGCCCATGGCCGCGCAGTGGCGCATCGATGCGGGGTCCTACCTCTCGCTCTCGGGTGAGCCCGTCCGGGGTCCGATTGGCCGAACTCTGCTGGTGGGCAGCACGGTTTTGCCCGGCCTCGGCCAGGAAGGCGAGCTCATCGCCGCCTGGAGCGCTGCGCGGCTGATCACCCGTGCCGACGGCCAAAAAGAGCGCATTCGCAGGGCCATGTGGAGCAAGGTCGAGCTCGGCTGAGCGCCGAACGGGCAAGTGGTGCTAAAGTGGGCCGCTCAAGATGGGCAAGACATCGGCAGCGCTCCTCGCGGGGGGAGTTCTTCTCGGCGCAACAATCGCGCGTGCCGATTCACCAGGCCCCAACGTGCTCCCGTTGCAAGTCATCGCGATCCAATCCGATGACGCAGACGATCAGGCCGACGCGCTGACGTCGGCGCTAAGGAGCCGGGTGCGCGCGCTGCACGGATTTTCGCTCGCCGACGGCGACTACGCGCTCGAAGTGCTGACCCTCGGCTTCAAGTGCGGTGAAGTCCCCGATGAATCTTGCCAGGCGACGATCGGCGATCACATCCACGCCGATCGCTACATCTGGGGAACGCTCAAGCGTTCGAAGACCAGCCGCCAGGTCACGGCCGATCTGCACTTCTGGTCGCGCGGCCGTCCGGGCATTCGATCCCAGGTCATCTACAGCGACAACTTGACGACGCCGGGTGACGACGTCCTGAAAAGGCTGGCCGACGACATGCTGGCCAAGCTCCTCGGGACGAAGAAGGCCGCGCCGACTCCTGCTCCGGGGACAAGCCCGCCGGCAGTTGCGGCTTCGCCTGCCCTGACGACGACCGCTCTCACCAGCCGTCCCGCAGGCGCGCCGATCACCGAAGAGCCCGCTCCCGAAGAGCACGGCAGCGACGGCCATCGAACCGCGGGATGGGCAGGTGTTGGCCTGGGTGGCGTCCTCATCGCCGCAGGGCTTTACTCGGTGGTGCGGGTGCACGATATCGACACCAACGATCGGTTCGACTTGTACCGCAAAGGATTCGCCTCGGGCGACGACATCTGCGACAAGGCCCGCGCGGGACAGACTTCGACGGTCGTCGGCGCTGCGACACCCACCGAGATGCAAGACCTCTGCAGCGAGGCAACGACGTTCCAGATGCTGCAGTACGTTTTCTTCGGCCTGGGAGCCGTGTCCGCGGGAGCGGGCGTGTATCTACTGGCTACCGACAAAGGTCCCACGCCGCCGGCCCCCCAGGCGAAATGGAGCTTGTCGCCGTCCGTGTCACGCTCGGGCGGACGCCTGCAATTCAAGGTCGACTTTTGAGCCACGCCGCGCATCGGGTCCGGGCTTGCGCGTGATTGCGGGCCGGCTCGGAGGACGCACCCTCGTTGCGCCTCCGGGAATGGCGACGCGTCCGACCTCCGATCGCGTTCGCGAAGCGCTCTTTTCGATCTTGAGCGACGTGGACGGCGCGGACGTGCTCGATCTCTATGCCGGGACTGGTGCGCTCGGGATCGAAGCGCTATCGCGTGGCGCGGCTCACGCAACGTTCGTCGAGTGTGGCACCCCGGCCCTTCGGTCCTTGCGCCGCAATGTCGACGCGCTCGAGCTCGCGGGGGTGACGAGCATTTTCCCCTTTCGAGTCGAGCGGGCGCTCGCGAGCTCGCCGTGGGGGCCTCGGCGGTTCGACCTGGTTTTCATGGATCCGCCTTATGCAGAAATTCGGGGTGGCGTGTTCGGCAAGGGCCTGGCGAAGGCCGTCGGACACGGCTTCTCCAGCGTGCTGCAAGCCGGGGCACGCCTCGTGTTGGAGCATGCGTCCGGCGAGTCGCCTCCCGACGTTCCGGGTGCCCGGGTGGACGGCACGCGGACCTATGGCGACACGTCACTTAGTTTTTACGTCGGTTAGGGCACGTTTCTGTATACTCGGGCGCCCTCTCCCTAGGTCATCCCATGCCCCAGTCGATCGCTCCCTCCTCGAGTCCCCCCCCGCCCACTTCAAGTGGTGCCATCTACATCATCGCCGTCATCGCTCTCGTCGCCGCCATCGGCGGCCTCGTGTGCTGGAAGATCAAGGGATCGAAAGACACGCCCGCGCCCGTGGCCACGACGCCCGTTGCCACGGCGCCCACGATGCTCGAGCCTCCACCTCCGCCTCCGCCCATCGAAGAAGACGCTGGCTCGATCGAAGCAGGGGCCGTTCGAACGGCGGGCAACTACAATCCTTGCTCGGCCAAGTGCAGCGGCTCCGCCAATTCGACTCTGCAGGCGGCGATCTCCGGGCGCGCCGGTGCAGCTCGACCGTGCTACGAGCGGGCCCTGAGGGTCAACTCGGCGCTGCAGGGCAAGCTCATGATCAGCGTCCGGATCGATCCCCAGGGCAACGTTTGCAGTTCATCGATTGCCCAGGACCAGATACACTCTCCCGAAGTGGCCAATTGCGTCATGGGAATGTTCAGGACAGCCAAGTTCCCGCCGCCGACCAGCGGCT
>JBBSDY010000484.1:0-4153 GCA_038240245.1 Polyangiales bacterium | reverse complement strand
TCACCGGCGCGAGCCCGAGCACCTGCTCTTTGGTCTGCACTCCCTTGCGCTGGCCATCTATTCGATTGGGCTGACCCTCGCCTATACCCAGACGAGCGAAGCCGACGCCCAGTTCTCGGTGATCATCGCGCTCGGGGGGGCCATCCTGGCGTGCCCCCTCATCATTCACTTTGCGCTCCTGTTCGCCAAAGTCAGAAACCCGCTTCCTTTCATGCGACCCGTCTATGCGGCGGCGTTCGCCTTCGAGATTGCCAACGCGGCCGGAATGGTCGCCAAGGTCAAAGATGCGACGCCGGTGGTGGTCCGGCTCGGGCCGATCACAGTGGAGCACCTTCGCATCGAGTGCACGCCGCTCGGCATGGTGCTGTCGTGCTTCGTCATCTTCACGGCCATCTCGATGCTTGCCCTTTTGGTGCGGGCCATCCTCGGCGGACGGCGCGACGGGATCGTTCCTCTCATCGGTGGGATCTGCATGGCCTCAGCGACGATTCACGACGCGCTGCTCGCCATGGGCCTCACCGGCGGAACGTGGCTCGCGCCCTTCGGCAACTCGGCGTTCGTGTTCAGCATCACCGGCGCGTTCTTGGTGCGCGCGTCCATCCTCAGCAAGGAGCTGACCGACCAGTCCCTCGAGCTCAAACGTCGCACCGCCGATCTGCAGCACTCCTATGAAGAGCTCCGCGAAGCGCAGCGCGAGCTGACCCGCAGAGAGCAGCTTGCCGCGGTGGGCGAGCTCGCTGCGGTCATCGCCCACGAGGTGAGAAATCCGCTGGCCATCATTTCCAACGCCGTGGCGGGGTTGCGACGGCGCGACATCGCTCACGAAGATCGCGAGACCTTACTCGCCATTCTCAA
This sequence comes from Polyangiales bacterium, assembly GCA_038240245.1. Classification (GTDB taxonomy): domain Bacteria; phylum Myxococcota_A; class Polyangia; order Polyangiales; family Polyangiaceae; genus DASWDH01. The sequence goes on along the minus strand of JBBSDY010000484.1, from coordinate 3,298 downwards.
GGAAGAATCGTCGCGCCTCAACCGACTGGTCGGCGATCTGCTGCGCTACGCGCGTCCCGTCAACGTGCAGCGCCAGCTCATCTCGGTGCGCGAGGTCATCGAGCGGACGCTCACCTCGACCGGTCTTCGCGAGACGATGGCCGTGGAGCTCGCCGAGGTGGGAGAGATTCACTCGATCTGGGGCGATCCCGGTCTCTTGCGACAGGTCTTCGACAATCTGATCGAGAACGCGGTGCAGTCCATGAGCGGCATCGGCGACTCGATGCCCAAGATCCCGACGTCGCGGGTACCGACACTCTCCATCTCGGTGCGTTCGGCCAAGAACGAGAGCGTCGAGGGTATCCAGGTCGACGTGCAGGACGCCGGCGAAGGCATGGATGCCCAAGTGCGCCAGCGCGCCAAGGATCCCTTCTTCACGACGCGACCCAGTGGGACGGGGCTTGGCCTCGCCATCGTGGACCGCATCGTCGACGCGCACGACGGCGAGGTTTCGATCACCAGCCAGTCCGGCGAGGGAACGACGGTGAGCGTGTTTCTGCCCATCGGTGCGCCCGTGCCGCCGTCGTCGGGAGCGTTGCTCGTGGCGCGTGAAGGATCGTACGAGCCGCCGGCACGCGCGTGGTCCGACCGACCATGACGCTATCCCGCGCGGAGATCGTCGCTCTCGACAAGCAACACGTCTGGCATCCGTACACCGAGATGGGCGTTTACATCGCCGAGACCGATCCGCTGGTGATCGCGCGAGCCCAGGGCGCCCGGATCTTCGACGTGGATGGCAAGAGCTACATCGACGCGAACTCGTCGTGGTACGTGGCGACGCTCGGTCACAATCATCCGCGCCTCGTCGCCGCGCTGACGCGCCAAGCCGAGGAGATGTGCCACTGCGCGCTCGCCGGAATCACGCACGCCGGGGCGGCGCTTTTGGCAGATGAGCTTTGCAAGATCGCGCCGTCCGGGCTTACGCGCGTGTTTTTCAGCGACAACGGGTCGACGGCGGTCGAGGTGGCGATCAAGCTCGCGGTGCAGCTCGCCGCGCAAACGGGAAGGCCGCGCCGGTGCCGTTTCGTGTCGCTCGACGCGGCGTTCCACGGCGAGACGGTGGGAGCCGCCAGCCTCGCCGGCGTCGAGGTGTTTCGTCGCCCGTTCGCGGGGATCCTGTTCGACTGCGTGCAGGTCGGGCCACCCACGAGCGGCGACCGGTACGAGCGAGCGTTCGAGCAGCTGGCAGCGGTCATCTCACGGGGAAGCGACGAGATCGCAGCGGTGGTTCTCGAGCCGCGGGTGCAAGGCGCGGGCGGCATGCGCATCTACGGCGCCGAATTTCTCGCCCACGCGCGGGCCCTTTGCGATCGGCACGAGATCCCGCTGGTGTTCGACGAGGTCTTCAGCGGTTACGGCCGGACGGGACCGATGTGGGCCTGCGAATCGGCCAAGGTGAGCCCCGACGTGCTTTGCGTGGGCAAGGGCTTTTCGGGTGGCATGCTTCCCATGGCCGCCACGCTGACGACCGAGCGAATTTTCCAGGGTTTCGTCGGCGACAAGAGCCGCGCCTTTCACTACGGCCACACCTATTGCGGCAATCCCCTGGGAGCCGCCGTCGCACGCGAGGTCCTCGCGGTCTACGACGAAGAAAAAATCCTCGAGCGTGCCGAGCCCAAGGCGCGCGCGATCGCCGCTGCTTTTGCCGAGCTCGAAACGTTGCCGGGCGTCACCAACGCGCGCTCCCTCGGCATGATCGGCGCCGTCGATCTCGAGGAATCCTCGAGCCAGGGCGGCTACCTCGCCCCGGCGGGCTGGCGCGTTTACGAGGCCGCTCGACGGCGGGGCGTCTACCTGCGTCCGCTCGGCAACGTCGTGTACGTGACGCCACCGCTCAACATTCCCGACGCCGAGCTCGCCGAGCTACTCGGCAAAGTGCGCGAAGCCATTGAAGAGGTCGTGAAGGGGTAGCCTCCGCCGCTCCGATGCGGTAGCCAAGAGTGCCGTGAGCTACCTCGTTCTGGCACGCAAGTGGCGACCGCAGACGTTCAGCGATCTGGTGGGCCAAGAGCACGTTTCGCGCACGCTCGCCAACGCCATCGATACCAACCGGGTCGCCCACGCGTTTCTGTTCACCGGGGTGCGCGGCGTCGGCAAGACGACGAGCGCGCGCATCATGGCCAAGGCCATGAACTGCGAAAAAGGGCCCACCGCCACGCCCTGCCTCGTGTGTAGCCAGTGCCGCGAGATCGCCGCCGGCTCCGATGTCGACGTGCAAGAGATCGACGGCGCGAGCTACAACGGCGTCGACGAGGTTCGCCGCCTGCAAGAGAGCTTGCCGTACCGCCCCGCGCGCGACAGATTCAAGATCTTCATCGTCGACGAAGTCCACATGCTCTCGCAGAACGCGTGGAATGCGTTCTTGAAGACGCTCGAAGAGCCGCCGCCGCACGTGAAGTTCATCTTTGCGACGACCGAGGTGCACAAGGTGCCGGTGACGATTCTGTCGCGGTGCCAGCGCTACGACTTTCGGCTCATCCCGACGATGCTCATCGCCGCCCGTCTGCGCTACGTGCTCGAGCAAGAGAAGATCACCGCCGACGATGCGGCCATCACCCTCATCGCGCGCGAGGGCGCGGGCAGTATGCGCGACGCCATGAGCTTGCTCGATCAGGCCATCGCCTGGGGCGGCGAGAAGCTGGTGGGCGAAGAGGTCGCCCGCGTTCTCGGGGTGGCCGCGCGCAGCGTCCTGCACGAAATTTCGAAAGCCCTGCTCGCCGGCGACCCCGCCGGTTGTCTCGAGGTCACCAAACGTTTGGCCGATCAGGGGTATGACATCGTGCAGGTGGCACGAGGCATTCTCGCCGAGCTGCGCGATCTCGTGGTGGCCAGGGTCTGCAAGGATCCCGGCGATCTGCTCGATCTTGCCGACGAAGAGGCGAGCGAGGTGAAGGCGCTGGCGGCCGCGAGCAACGCCGACGATCTGGTGCGCTTGCAACACGGTTTTTCGCGCGCCTTCGACGACGTCGTCCGCTCGGCCCAGCCCCGCGCCGCGCTCGAGATGCTGCTCGTGCGCCTCGCCCGCCGGCCACCACTCGTGCCCATCGATGATCTGATTGGGCGCCTGTCTGATCTCGAGCGGCGTTTGACGTCGGGCGCGCCACCCAGCCAGGCGCCATCGCGCTCGCTCCCCGGCAACCCCACCCCGCCTTCGCGAGCTCCACAGCGAAGCAGCGCGCTCCCGACCTCGACCACGACCCCGACCCCGACCTCGACCCCGACCTCGACCTCGACCTCGACCTCGACCTCGACCTCGACC
>JBBSDY010000483.1:0-4158 GCA_038240245.1 Polyangiales bacterium | reverse complement strand
CTGTCCACGCGTAGTCGACCGCCACACGCCAGGGCGCCCGGCACGCGTCGTATCCGTAGAACGCGCCGTAGAGATCGGAGCCCTCGGCGTTGGTCCAGTCGGGAACCAGGCCGCTCATCTTGGCTTGCACCACGGGGTAAAGCTCGTAGGTGCCCTTGAGAAGCGCATTCCACCGGGCGGCCTGCTCCGGAAAGCGTGCAGCGAACACGCGGTAGTACCCGGGCGCGAAGTACGACGGGTTGACGCGCTTGTCGTTGTTGCCGTCGGTGCACCCCCCCCAGACGTCGCCGGGGCGAAGCGTCGTACGAACGACAGAGGCGCCGCCGGGCTGCTGGACGGTGCAGTCCACGACCTCTTTGGCCAGAATCTTGGCAGCGAGAGCCTGCGCCTTGGCGAGGTAGCCCGCGCCGGGCCAAACCCCGTCGGCCTGCACGAGCGCCATCGTGGTGTCGAGATCACCGTCGGTCGCGGCATGTGCGTTGTTGTTTCCCGGAGGCTCGCACATGCCCTGGGGAAGCCCAGCAGCCCAGTTCATGAGACCGTTGTCGTCGAGGTGATCGTTGTAATAACGAAAGAGCCCATCGAAGAGGGTGCGATCGCGCAGCGCCGCCGACAGGAGCATGCCGTACCCGATGCCCTCGGACACGACGCTGCCGGCGTCTCTCTTCACGACGGCGCTGCCGCCCGAGCATGTCTGCACGTTGCGCATCTTCCAGGTCGTGTACTCCTGCTGGAGCATCGCGTCGGTCGCGCGCGCGGACTTGGCGCCGTGCCAGACGCCGGGCGAGATCACACCGCCGCCGGCATCGCCCTGCGAGCTCGCGTTGCCCGCAAAGCCTCCGGTGGTCGCAGCCGTTCCACCGCTTCCGGTGGCCGAACCGCCGCCAGCTCCCGAGCCGGTGCTCGTATCGCCGCCGGCACCCACGTCGTTGCCCGCTTGCTCTTCGGTGCCCCTCGTGGCCGCAGCTTCGCCCGAGCACGCCAGGGCCTGTGCAGCCGCTACGATGGTGACCACCTGGAAAGCAAGTAAGCGCACGAGCAACTGCTCCGTTCGTCGCAAAGGCCCATTTGGGGACCGTGCATCGAGTCTAACATACCGCCCGACGACGACGAACCGATTCGCGCCGACGTAAGGTGTGTGTGCGAGTTCTACATTGCCCCGGCATTCTCAGGCCGGCTAGAACTGCTTCAGAGTTGTCTGCAACCAACCGTACTACCGCGTTGAGGAGACCTTGTGGACAAGGCTCCCCCGACCCAAGCACCACCCGATCCCAGCCGGAAGCCCTACGACCTTGATTCACCCGGAGCTCTCGTGACGATGCTCAAACTGTCGCCACTGTCGACATCCACGTTCTCGGCGAACATCTCGGAATCCAAGGGGCCGGCTGTCCTGTCCCTCAGTGGAAATGCCGATACGCTGGTGCTTCCCCGCTTCAGCGGCTTCATGAAGGCGTTCCATGGCGAGGTGTCGGAGCAAGGGATCCCCGAGGTCCACGTCGATACCGGAAAATTGTACTTCATGACCTCGAGCTGCCTGAAGGTCCTCGTGGCGTGGCTGACCTCGATCACCGAGCTCGACTCCAAAAAGCGCTACCATGTCGTGTTTTTGTCCAACCCCGACCTGCACTGGCAGCGCCGGAGCTTCGACGCCTTGCGGCACATCGCCGACGGCCTGGTGACCGTACGGCCCTCCGCCACCTCGGCTCCGAAGCTCCAGCCATGACCACCGGCCTGGCGCACCTCACCCTGCATTTTCGCCCCACGTACGAGCTCATCACGTCCGCCCGAGAATTCGTGACCCAGTTCTACGACTCGATTCTCGATGACCCCGACACGACGTCGCGCGTTGCGCTCACCGCGCAAGAGCTGCTCGAAAACGCCACCAAATACTCGAGCGACGGATCGACGATGCTCGACATCGATGTGACGAGCGACGGAGCAGCGCACGTCCTTTGCGTTCGCACGTCGAACGGCACCAACGCCGAGCACCTGATCGAGCTGCAACGCAGATTCGAAGAAATGCGAAAGAGCGGCGACGCCTTCGCCTACTACACCGATCTCATGGTCCGCACAGCCAAGTCTCGCGACAGCTCGGGACTCGGTCTGGCTCGCGTATGGGCCGAGGGCGAGATGGACGTTCGGTGCAGTATCGTGGGAATGGAAGCCACCATCATCGCCCGAACCAACGTTGGCCTACGCAGCAGGCCCTTCGGCCACCGGCCCAACGCATGATGCGACGGCTGGCCCTCGCCGCGCTCTTGGCGCTGGGTGCGTGCGAGCGATCGGCAGGGTCACCTGCCCCGGCCAAGCCGAGCGAGACCACGGCCACATCGGGCTCGGCGGCGCCAACCGGATCGACCATGCGCACCGAAGGATTCGACGAGGCGCTCCTCGCCGCCGCGGCGCCTGGGGCGCTTGCCGGCCAGGTACTGGATGGTTCCCGGCGTGCTGCACAGAACGTCATCGTCTACCTGACCGAGGCAGCTCCCAAGACGCACTACCCGCCACCCGCCCAAGCGGCCTTGATCGATCAGCGCGACAAGGCCTTCGTTCCTCGGATCCTCGCCGTGCTTGCGGGCACCAAGGTCGCCTTCAAAAATAGCGACCTCGTCCTGCACAACGTCTACTCGCGCTCTCACACCAAGACTTTCGATCTCGGCGCGTATCCACGCGAGGAGACGCGGTCGGCACTGTTCGAAGAGGCCGGACGGGTCGACGTCTTTTGCGCCATCCACACCAACATGCACGCGGTGATTTTGGTCATGGACAATCCGTACTTTGCCACGATCGATGCTCGGGGATACTTCGAGATCCGTGGCCTTTCGCCGGGCCCTCATACGTTGCGCGTCTGGAGCGAGCAGAGCGATGAGCAAGAAGTCCACGTCGAGATCGCCAGTAACCGGCCGACCATCCTGAAGCACACGCTGCCGTGAAAACGACCCGGCGAATGCGGGCGGTTGGCTCGGCGGGAGCCCTCGTCTTGGTGGTGGGCGCCGCGGGATGCCATCGCAGCGCGAAGTCCAACCTCGAGGCTGGAGCGGCCATGCCCAATCATCTCGCAGCCTTCGTGCCGGCGCCGCCCATGGCAAAAAACGACCTGATCGAGCTCGGGCGGCACCTGTTCTTCGACAAGCGTCTATCGGGCGACGGCAAGATGAGCTGCGCCACGTGCCACCAATCGGACAAGGGATATGCCGACGCAGTGGCCCGGGGCACGGGAAACCAGGGCAAAATGCTGCCGCGCAACACCCCCAGCATCATCAACGTCGACGCGCGAGCGCCGCTCTTCTGGGATGGTCGGGCCAGCACGCCCGAGGAGCAGGCCTTGATGCCGGTGGCCAACCCCGGCGAGATGAACATGGCTCCTGGCAACCTTGCTCCCCTTTTGGCCCTCATTCCCGAGTACGTCGCCCGGTTCAAACGTGCCTTCGGAGATTCTCAGGTTTCACCAGCGCGCATCGGGATGGCCATCGCCGCCTTCGAGCGAACACTGGTGAGCTCTGACTCGCCCTTCGATCGGGCTATGGGCGGCGACGCGACTGCCATGTCCGACGAGGCGCGGCGTGGCATGGCGCTTTTCGTGGGCAAGGGGCGGTGCACGAAGTGCCACGACGGTCCGCACTTCACCGACGCGAGCTTCCACAACATCGGCGTGGCAGGGACCGATCTGGGCCGCTACGAGATTGTTCCCGTTGCGGTCATGAAGGGAGCGTTCAAGACTCCCGGGCTGCGGGATGTGGAGCTCACCGCCCCCTACTTCCACGATGGCTCCGCCACGACCCTCGAGGACGTCGTCGCTCACTACAACCGGGGCGGAGACGCAAAGGACAACCTCGACGCCGACATCACCCCGCTGTCTCTCGGCGCCACCGAGCAGAAGGCGCTGGTGGCGTTCATGAAGGCGTTGACCGGCAAGACTCCCATCGCTACCGAGCCTCGGATCCCCGTCGTCGTCGAGCAGCCAAGGTCGCGCTCGACGAAAGACCTCATGAAAAGAACGGACGGCATGCTCCAACAGCTCGACAAGACCATCGACAGTGTGGGCGCCGGCCGGTGGGACGACCACAAAGACCTGGAGAAGAACTACCGCGAGCATTGTCCCGACATGGACCGTGCCGCGGCCGCCCTCATCCGCGATTTGAAACAACGCGGGCTGCT
>JBBSDY010000482.1:0-4173 GCA_038240245.1 Polyangiales bacterium | reverse complement strand
GCGCTCGAGGGCGAGTTCGGCGCCCGGGCCGAGAGCGCCGTATCCCAGCACTGCCTTTTGACGAACGCGCGGTGACCCTGCACCACGCGCTCGAGATCGGCGGTCGCGAGCTGACCGCCAGCGTTGCCTGGAGCCGGACCGCCGCTGGGTCCAGAAGGCCCGCCGACGAGGCCGCCGAGGCCGGTCAGGCTGGTGCCGAGCGGCGCTGCCGGGGTGCCTCCCCCTGGATCCGCGACCTTGGATCCCTTGGCACCCGAGCTCCCCTTGGTCACCGCGCCCGCCACCTCGATGGGGCCGATGGTGGTCATCCCCTCACCTTCGCCCGGCGCCGCGGTCGCTGGTGCGGTCGCCGTCGCCACCGGGGCGACTGGCTGCGCCGGGGCCTGGACGACCTGCCTGGTCGCCGTCGGCAAGAGAACGATCATCAGTCCCATCCCGACGAGCACGCCCGCCAGAATGGCGATGATCCAGAGGGCTGGATGGGCTTTTCGGCTCTCGGCGATGCGATCGGCAATGCGCGAATGACGCACTTCGAGCACCGGCTCGACCGCGGTGGCCTCGAACGATGGCAGGGCTGCCGGCGACGGCGCGGGCGCGGACTCGATCTTGATCTCTTCTTCGAACGACGGATCGGCGAGCCCGTCGATCTTCTCGGCGGTCGCGCGGCGCGAAGATATCGCCACGACATTGCTGCGGGCCGTGGCGCCAGCCGCGGGCCGCGGCGTCGGGGACGGACGCATGGCGGGCGCGTTCGCTCTCGGGCCCACCGGAGGCCCCAGCAAACGCGGCGCCGGCGCCGCATTGGGAGGCGCCGGAGTGAGCGACGTACGTCCCGTCGACGCCGACTCCTTCAGCATCGCAAGAAGCTCGGGAAACGTGCGCAGAGGAACCCACTCTTCGAAACCTTCGCGCCAGACGAGGGAGTCCTCGGTCACCGCACCGCCGGAAGCTTTGCGTCGAAGCTCGCTCAGCCGGACGGGGCCCACCGGAACGCCGTTGATGCCGACGTACCATTCTTCGGTGCTCGAGCTCGAGGAGAGCACCGCCATGGCCGCTGAGACCGAGGAAGGATCCTCCTGGGGGGGCCGAGCCACCGCCTTGGAGAAGGCACCGGCGAGACCGCTCGATGATTCTGGGGGGGCGTCGGGCTGGGGATGGCGCACCAGGGGCGCCGGGCCGGGCGGAGCTCGCAGGGGGACCGCTCCGGTGATGGCCTGTGGCGGCGGGGCGGCGGGGCGGGGCGGGGGGGTTCCCGAGGCGGCCGCCTGGACGGCGCCTTGCTTGGCAGAAACGCCGGTAGACGCGCCGACCTTCGGACCATCCTCGGTGGGCATCTTGGCAGCCACGGACGTCTCGGTGACCGAGGCCTCGACCTCGATCATGTTGCCGCATTTGCGGCATTTCATTCGTACGGTGCGACCCGCGACCTTATCGTCGGCGATCTGGTACTTCGCCTTGCAGTTCTCGCAGAGGAATTTCATTCAGGTTTGCCGGGCCCGAGTGACTGCAGCGGTCGTCCCCGGGGTCGGAACAACCCGTTTTCGGCAGGTTCGGATCGTAGCCGAGCAGGGGCCCGCGTTCAACCAGGTTCGAGCCATTCCCTGGCGAAGGTGGCGAAGTGGCCGCCCAAAATGGCCTGGCGCGCCTCGGCAACGAGCCGTCCGTAGGTAAAAAGGTTGTGCTGGGTGAGGAGGCGCAAGACGAGCATCTCACCCGAGATGAAGAGGTGCCGCAAATAGGCGCGCGAATACCCGCCCTGGCAACAGGGACAACCACAGGCCTCGTCGATAGGGGCGGGGTCCTCGCGGTACTGCGCCTGTTTGATCGACAGGGGTCCCCGGCGGGTGATGGCCTGGCCGTTGCGCGCGTTGCGCGTGGGCAGGACACAGTCGAACATGTCGATGCCCGAGCCAATCGCCAAGATCAGATCGCGGGGCGTGCCGACGCCCATCAAGTAGCGCGGTCGCGCGTCGGGAAGGTGCGGGGCCACCTCGGCTACCACACAGTGCATCTCTTCGATGGGCTCACCCACCGAAAAGCCCCCCAAGGCGAGACCCTCGAAGGCGAGCTCGGCGAGCTCATCGGTGTGCCGGAGGCGAAGATCGACGTGGAGCCCACCTTGAACGATGCCGAACACGGCCTGTCCCTCGCGCCGGGCAGCCAGCGAGCGGTGCGCCCAGCGCGTCGTCTGGGCGACCGCGGCCTCGATCTCTTCGCGTGGCGCGCCGCCAGGCGGGCAGACGTCGAGCTGCATGGCGATGTCCGCGCCGAGCAGGCCCTGCACGCGCATGGCTTCTTCGGGGGTGAGATGATGTTTCGATCCGTCGAGGTGCGACTTGAAAACGAAGCCTTCGTCCGACAACGTCCGCCGGTCGGCGAGCGAGAAGGCCTGGTAGCCGCCCGAGTCGGTGAGGATGGGGTGCGACCACTTCATGAATTCGTGCAGACCGCCCTGCGCAGCAACGACCTCGGGGCCGGGGCGCAGCCACAGGTGGTAGGTGTTCGCGAGCACGATCCCGGCGCCAGTCGCCTCGACCTCGCGTGGGGTGAGGGTCTTGACGACGCCCTGCGTGCCCACGGGCATGAACGTCGGCGTCGGGACGTCTCCCCGACGAGTTCGCAGCACGCCGGCGCGCGCGTGACCGTCCTCGCCCTTCTTGATCCAGCCGAAATCGAGATCGCTCACGACGGCTACCTGGCTGCTCTCGTGGGGAGCCACATGGCGTCACCATACGAGTAAAATCGGTAGCCGCGTTGAACGGCCTTCTGGTACGCCGACAGAATGCGCTCGCGACCGGCGAACGCCGCCACCAGAGCGAGCAGCGTCGAACGAGGGAGGTGAAAGTTGGTGAGCAAGCCATCGACGACACCGAATCCATGGCCGGGCTGAATCAGGATCCGCGTCTCACCCTCGAAGGGGACGACCATCCCCGGTCGCGCCGAATCGCGCGCGGCTTCGAGAGCCCGCACGACGGTCGTTCCCACCGCCACGACCGGCGCGCCTCGCGCCCGGGCAGCGGCGATCTCGTCGACGAGCGCGGGTGTCACCTGCATCCACTCGGCGTGCATCGGGTGGCGATCGAGATCGTCCACCGCCACCGGTTGAAATGTGCCCAGGCCGACATGCAGCGTGAGGTGGGCAATGCGCACGCCCCTCTGCTGCAGCCGGTCGAGCAGCGCGGTCGTCAGGTGAAGGCCTGCGGTGGGGGCGGCGATGGCGCCCGGCTCTCGCGCGTAGACCGTCTGATAGCGCTCGACATCGCCCGCGTCGGTGGGCCGGTGAATGTACGGCGGAATGGGCACCCGACCATGCGCGTCGATCGCCTCACTCACCGAGCATCGTGCGGCGGTCAGACGCACGATGAAAAGACCCTCGACCTCGCTCGGCCCCTCGACCTCGGCGATGAGATCACCGCCGCCGAACACGAGTTTTTGTCCCCGAAGCCCGCCCAAGCCCTTGCCGATCGCGCGCCATCGCTCGCCCGGCCCCAGAGTTGCGTCCGGCGTTTCGCAACGTTGCACCAGCAAAAGCTCCGCGCGACCCGCCGTGGCCGCCTTCTGACCGACGAGCCGGGCCTTGACGACCCTCGTGTCGTTGAGAACGACTAGCGCGCCGGGCGTGACGAAGTCGGGCCAGTCGACCATGCGGCGGTCGATGACGTCGTCCGATTGGGCATCGACGACCAGCAGCCTGGCCCCATCCCTCTGGCCAGTGGGTCGCTGCGCGATGGCGGACTCGGGAAGCTGGTAGTCCAGAAGCTCGAGTCGCAGACGTCACCTCGCGTCGAACGAAATCCCGAGGCGCGTCATCTTGCGCCACAGGGTCGTCGCGGAAATGCCGAGCATGTCGGCAGCGCGCTCGCGGCTTCCGTCGCAGTCTCGCAACGCCGATTCGATGGCCTGGCGCTCGGCCCCGTCGACCACTTCGGCGAGGGCACGACCCGGTGCTCCCTCTTCTTTGGTGCGCAATTTTCCGGGAACGATGTCGTCGAGCTCGATGACGCCGCCCCCCGAAAGCGCAACCGCTTGCTCGACCATGTTCTCGAGCTCGCGAATGTTGCCGGGGTAGTCATAGGCAACCAGTGCCTCGAGCACGCCCTCGTGCAAGCGCGCGCCGGAGTGCATCTTGCGGTTGTATTTCTCGAGAAAAAATTCGACGAGCGTGGGGATATC
>JBBSDY010000481.1:0-4174 GCA_038240245.1 Polyangiales bacterium | reverse complement strand
TCGATCCCTCGCGCCTCGGCGCGCGCAAGCACCTCGCCCGGTTTGCCCGCGGACAGCAGCTTCTCGAGGCCCAGCGCCGATGGGGTAATGTCGGAGCCCTTTGGCGACGCGGCGACGGCCGGAGGTGTTTCGTCGGTGGAAGCGCCCGAGGGGCTCTCGGAGGGAAGGGTCGTCGCAGCGTCGTCGTCCATCCTGCGAATGATGGCTTCGTTCTCACGCGCTTTTACGGTGAGCTTCTCGTGCGCGCGCAGATTGAGCTGACCGGCGGGCAGGGGTCCGCTGACCACGACGGACCCCTCATGCATCTCGACCTCGAGCACTTGGTCGCCGGCCATCCATCGCGCGTCGAACACCGTACCGGTGACGGTGATCACGAAGGGACCTGCCTGGAACAGCCATCTGGACGTGGGACGGTGAAAAACACGGGCATGGGCAACGCCATCCTCGAGAGCAATCTGCGCTCCGTCGGCCGTCACGTTGCTCAAACGTCCGCGCGTTCCCGCACCCAGCTCGACCTCGGTTCCGTCGGAGAAACGAATCTTGGCTCCCTCGGGCGTCGTCGGCGCGATGTAGCCACCGCCTTGCATCTCACCGCGTTCGAGCGCGTAGGTGAGGTCCTGCCCCGCGCGGCCCTTCCAGCGCAACCCAACGACGACCGCGAACAGGGCCGCCACCGCGCCGACGACCGCCAGCGAAACGAACAGACGCCGCGTCGACTTCGGCGCCGCGTATGATTCGGAAAAGCGACGGAGCCCGTCGGCGCGCTCGCGGGACGTCATCTCCCGCGCTCCCTCGCGGACGAGCGAAGCCATGATTTCAAATCGTGTGGCTCGATTCGGACTTTCCGTCATCGATCATCTCCTCCCCGTTTGGACAAGTAAGCAGCGAGCGTTGGGTCGCGCTTCATGAGAGAATCGATACGATCGGATGCGCGCGCGAGCCGCCGCTTGATCGTGGCGAGCGACGCCTCGCAAGCCTGCCCGATGTCGGCGAGGGCCAGGCCTTCGACGTGGCGCAAGAAGAAAACCGTCCGCTCCTTTTCGCCCAGCTCGTCGAGGACGGCGTGAAAATGCGTCAGGGCTTCGCGCCCCTCGGGGTTGGAGGCCGCCGCTTGCGCCTCGGGCAAATCGCCGGTCTTGGTGAGACGTAACCAGCGCTTCACCTTCCGACGCCGCAGCTCCTCGCGAAGAACGCGCACGGCGATCGAATAGACGAAGCTGCGTAGGGCGGCGTGATTCTGCAGCGTGGCCACCTTGGCGCAGAGGCGCACGAACACCTCTTGGGTCAGGTCTTCGGTTTCCGATGCCGGACCGAGGGCGCGGCGCAGCAAACCTTGCACCATGGGAGCAAAGCGATCCCACGCCTCCGTCGCAAACGATGGATCTCGCGCGATGAGCCGGCGTGCGAGCTCCGCATCGTCGACCTCGTTGGCCGGGACGCCGGTGACGAGCGAAAGATGCGAGGCGCGGCTCACGCTCTTTTCTCGCGCTGCCACCGATTGCCGCTAGCCCGTTGCATTTCACCCATGCCGCAGTGACAGGAGAGTAGCCAAATGGCTCAAGGAAGGTGTTGCACTCGCGGCATAGCTTTGCGCTGGCGCCGGCAAAACCACCTTTGCCTACCGTTGGTAATTTGCATATCAGCGAGAAAAAGCGAGCCGATCGTGTGATCCTAGCCACTGCACACATGGTGAAGAGGAGGTGCGAGGTGAGAAGTCATGCGTGTCACGCGACAGTCCTCGCGCTTTCGCTCGCTGCCGCGGCGACTGCGGCTTGCAGCGGTCAGATTGGCGAGCCGGGCGGCGGCTCGGGGGTAACGGGCGGCCCCGGATCGAGCACCCGAGCTCGGGGCGGCTCGGGCAGCACAGTGGGCGGCGGATCCGAATCGCAGCCCGGTCCGTTCGTTGCCGCGCCGGGCGGCATGCTGCGCCTCACGCAATCGCAATACGGCCATAGCCTGCGCGATCTCTTCGGCGACTGGCTGACCATGCCTTTCGATCTCGAGGCCGATCTCGTCGAGGAGGGATTCTCGAACGTGGGATCGGCGCGGGTCTCGACGTCGTCGCAGGGGGTCGAAAAATACAACACGGCGGCGATGGCCGTCGCGGCGCAGGCCATGGACGCCACACGCCGCACGAGCTTCGTCGGTTGCGCGCCCACCTCGATCAGCGATCCATGCGTCGCGACGTTCGTTCGTCGGTTCGGCCGTCGCGTCTTTCGACGGCCGTTGCTCGACGAAGAGGTCACCCGCTATACCGGCGTCGCATCATCCGTCGCTGCCACGTACGCGGGAGACGTCTGGAAGGGGCTCGAGCTCGTGGTTGCGGGGCTCTTGCAATCGCCCTCGTTCCTCTACCAATCCGGCCTCGGCGAGGTCGATCCCACCGATGCTTCGCGGTTGCGTCGCACGCCATTCGAGATGGCTTCGCGGCTATCGTACTTCCTTCTGGATACGACACCCAGCGACGCACTTCTCGACGCGGCTCAAAGGGGCGAGCTCGAGGACGTCACCCAGATACGCGCCCAGGTCGACCGGCTCCTGGCCCTGCCCGGCGCGCGCGAGACCAACCTGCGATTCTTCGGAGAGCACTTCAACCTCGATGGCCTCGCGAACATGGCCAAGGACAAGACGCTCTTTCCGCAGGTGAGCCTCACCTTGGGCGACGCCATGCGAACCGAAATCGACATGGTCGTCCAGGATCTCAGCTTCGATCACCCTTCGGACATTCGGAAGCTCTTCGACACACGGGCGACGTTCGTCAACGACGAGCTGGCCACCCTTTACGGATTGCCCGCCACAGGGGCGACGTTCCGTCCCGTCACACTGCCCGCGCAAGGCGCGCGCTCGGGACTGCTGGGCTTCGGCGGGATACTCGCCCTCAACGCCCACGTCACCATCACGTCGCCGACGCGGCGCGGTAAGTTCGTACGCGAGCGGCTACTCTGCCAGATCATTCCACCACCGCCCGCCAACGTCGATGCGGATCTCGAGCGTACGGCCATGGCCGGAGCCCCGGCAGCCACCATGCGCCAGCGCCTCGAGATCCACCGCGACAGCGCCGCCTGCCGAAGCTGTCACCAGATGATGGATCCAGTGGGGCTGGCGCTCGAGAACTTCGACGCCGTCGGCGCTTTTCGCCCGACCGATCGCGGCCTGGCCATCGATACCAGCGGTCAGCTCGACGCAGCGACCTTCGACGGACCAGCCGCTCTGGCCACGATTCTGCATGACAGCCCCGAGACCGCGAGCTGCCTGGTGCGCCAGGTCTACCGCTACGCGACCGGCCACGTCGAAACATCCGGAGAGGACATTGTCATGGCCAATGTTGCCTCGGCCGTGCAAAAGCGCGGGTACCTGTGGAGCGCGCTGCTCGGCGAGATCGCAGCCAGCGACGGGTTTCGTTTTCTTTCACCTCCCACTGGCGAGCCATGAAGGAGCTCATCGCATGAACTCGTTCCAACTGAATCGACGGACCCTGCTGAGGGGCGCGGCGTGCGGCGTCGCGGCGGCGATCGCATTGCCCGCGCTCGACGCCATGCTCGACGCGCACGGAACCGCCCTTGCCGATGGCACTCCGCTTCCCCGGCGTTTCGGCATCTGGTTTTGGGGCAATGGAAACTACGCCAGCAAGTGGGTTCCGCCTACCACCGGTGCGGACTGGCAGCCGTCCGAGCAGCTCATGCCATTGTCGGCGAACAAGGACTACGTCACCGTCGTGACCGGCATGGAGGGAAAGCTCGGAAACGCGCCCGGGCATCACACCGGGCGGGCCACGATTCTCACCGGCTCGTACGATCCGAAGGGCGACACCTACGGAGCTCCGGTGCTTGCATCGATCGATCAGCTCCTTGCCAAGGAGTGGAACGGCCGCACCAAGCTACCGTCGCTCGAGATTGGCGTCTCGAAGTCGGGGCCCGGGTGCGGGTGCGACAGCAACCGCCAAACTGCGATCTCGGGGCCCAACACGTACCTGCCCTCCGAGCAGTCGCCCATCGCGGTGTTCAATCGACTGTTCTGCGCCAATCCAGGCGACCCCAACGCCGCCGCTGCTCCTGATATCGTGGGGCTCGCGAATACGAATAACACCTTCGGCAATTCGTCAACCACAGCCTACGCGATTGACGCCTCGCTCGGCACGTTAGCCCGCCTGGGCTCGCCGGGAGGCTCGCCCATT
>JBBSDY010000480.1:0-4176 GCA_038240245.1 Polyangiales bacterium | reverse complement strand
TGGCTCGGGTGGCGTCGTCACGCCGCCCGCCGATGTGCAGCATCCTGCCGACAAGACCAGCCACCAGACGGTCTGCGATCCCACCGGGAAGTTTTTGTTCGTACCGAACATCGACTCGAACACCATTTTCCAGTTCCTCGTCGACGGGGCGAGCGGCAAGCTCACCCCCAATGGACAGGTCGGCGGCTTTCCCGATGGCGCGGGTCCGCGGCACCTGGCTTGGCACCCGGGCGGTCGCTTCGCCTACACCATCAACGAGGTCGCCGACACCGTCAGCTCGCTCACCTACGATTCCGTTGCCGGCAAGCTCTCCGATCCGCAAACGGTGGATTCGCTTCCCGTGGGTGCTGTTCGCGACGACATGACGAGCGGCGCCCACATCATCGTTCATCCGAGCGGCAAGTTCGTCTATGCATCGAACCGGGGCCACAACAGCATCTCGATCTTCACGGTCGACCCCAATGGACGACTCACCCTCACGGCCAACGAGACCGCGGGCGGGGCGATCAACACGCCTCGCGATTTCGGCATGGACCCTTCGGGCAAGTTCATGGTGGTCGCCAACCAGGATTCGGCCAACGTCATGGTCTTCGAGATCAACCCGACCGATGGCAAGCTCACCCAGCGCGACGAGCAGACGACTCCTGCCGGCCCCGCGTTCGTCGGTATCATTTTCTTTTGACGGCCTGTCTCCAGTGACCGCTTGGGCCACCCGTGTGGCCGCAGGTGATCACGTGGCGCTGTACCGCTACAGGTTCATTCGTCGAAAACTCGACATGGCTCGCCCAGAACGCCCTAGAAAGACCAGGGGGACTGGCCGGTGATTTGCACTGTCGGACGCACCCCCGAGGAGGCACTTCCCATGAGATCAAAGAGCAACCAAGCTGCCAGCTACATCCTCTTTGCCGTAGCACTGACGGTTGCGTGTGGCTCGAGCTCGAGCACCCCGCCCGCCACCAAGGGCCGTGGAACCCCCGCGTGCAACGAATGGCAAACGGCCATCTGCGGATGGGCCGCCAAGTGCAACTCACCGACCGCATCGATCTGTGAAGACCAAGCCAAGGGCATCTCGTGCATCTCCGACAAGCTGGCCCTCGACTGCGCGACGGCCATCGATGCGACGGCATGCACAGCCCTACCGAGCGGGTGCAACATCTTCGATCTCCCCGATCCCGCGCCGGCGATGGCAGCGTGTCATCAATTTCTCGACGAGCTCTGCGCGGCGCAGGTTCGCTGCGCGCCGACCACGACCGCGGAGCAGTGCCATCAAGCTCTCGACCCCAAGACCGACTGTACGAAGGTCATCGGCGTGAAGCTATCGTTCGAGCAGTGCATCTCCGACATCAAGGCGCTCTCGTGCCAGGCATCCACCAGCCCGGCATCGTGTACGGGAGCGCTGGTCAGCAAGCAATAGGCCCTCGTGCTGGGTTGAAGTTGGTCTCGTCCGAGCCCAAACTCTCGGGGTGCTCGATCGCGATGTTGCTCTCGCTGTGCGGCTGGCCGACTGGCTCGACGATCGCTACGTCGATCCCATCGTCGGTCTGATTTTTCCCGGCGTGGGCGATCTCGCCATGACGGCCGTGGGGCTCTATCCGGTGTGGGTGGCCCTGCGCCGGCGGATGCCCGGTATCGTCGTCGCTCGCATGCTGAAGAACCTGGCCATCGATTTGCTCGTTGGCGCGGTGCCCATCGTCGGTGACGCCTTCGACTTCGCGTTCAAGGCCAACCGCAAAAACGCCGATCTGCTCGTCGAGCGCCACCTGCTGGGCCCTTCGCCAGCGCGCGACTGGACGGCGGTGCTCCTTGCCAGCTTCGCCTTCTTGATCGCCCTGGCCGTGCCGCTCGTGGTTACCGGGTACGTCATTCACCGGTTTCTCTGATACCTCGCCCGCGCCCCGTCACGAGGTCCTTGACTTGGAAAAGCCACCCGGGGCAATGTGGCAGGCTATGCTCCACTGGATTCGACGCGAAAAAGGCCGGCGCGGTCTCTTGTTTGCCGCCGTGCTGGGTGGCCTGCTCATCGCCGGCACGGCCAAGGCACTCGACATGTTTCTGTCCGTGGATGGCATTCGCGGCGAAAGTGTGAGCGCAAGTCGCCGCGGATGGATCGACGTGACATCCTATCAGCTGAGCTCGTCGCGTCCGCTGGGCGCAACCGAGCCAGTCATCGATGAGATCGTCACCACGCAGCCGGTCGACGCGTCGACGACGTTTCTCTTCAAGGCATTCGCCAATGGCTCGGTCATTCCCAACGTGGTGTTCGAAGCCCAGAAAAGCGGCGCGGCGCAGGTTGTCCAGCGCATCACGCTCTCCAACGCTCGCGTGACGTCGGTTCGTCAGCATTTGGCGCAGACGGGCGATGGGCCCACGCAACAAATCGGGTGGCGGTTTGCGAGCATCAAGATCGAATACATCCCGGCGACGGGCACGCCCGTTGTCACCACGTACCCTTGAGCCCAGGAGGCCCGCATGGAGGACAACTTGTCGACTCATCTCTCGCTACTTGGGCGCCGCGCTCTTTCGGCGGCGCCGGCCATGGCTTTTTTGCTCGCCCTCGCGGCCCCGGCCCACGCGGCCGTCGACTTCTTTGCCAAGATCGCGGGTGTTCCCGGCGATAGTGTTACCCTGGGCCACGCGACGGAAATCAACGCGCTTTCGTATTCTCTGGCCGCAAGTCGCAATGGTCCGAATGGCGCGGTGGCGTTCGATGAGTTCTTGTTCGCGCACTACTACGATCCCGCGAGCCCACTTCTGCTCCAGCAGCACCTCACCGATACCCATATTCCGCGGGTGGATCTCTTTCTCGAAAAGGCCGGCGAGAAGCCGCTCGTCTACCTCACCATCACCCTGCTCGACGTGCGCGTGACTTCTATCCGGCAGGGGGATGACGCCGGCGCCGATCGTGGAACCGAGCTGGTCGGATTGCGCTTTGGCGAGATCGACATCAAATACACGACGCAATCGGTCAGTGGACAGACGGGATCGACCTACACGGTGAAATACGATCTGCTGACAGGTCACGCGAGTTGAGCGAAGCTCGGCTGGTTGCGCTCTTGCTTTGCGCGGCCGCGGCGGCCGCTTGCGGGGGCGGTGATCCCGGTGGCGTCGACAACCCGGGCTCGGGTGGCGCGGGGACGACCGGCACTGGGTTGGCAGGCTCCGGGGTGGCAGGTTTGGCTACCGCCGGCAATTCCCATCCCGGCGCGACCGGGGGCGCCGGCGGCGTCGACAACAGCAACGACGCGAACGAGACGTCCGACGGTCCCCGTGCGCCCCGCGACTCGGGATTCTCCGACGTCAGCTCGGCCTCCGACGCGACGGAGATCACGATCGACTCCGAGCCAGTCGCCGACGCGATGGACCTCGAGGCGACGGCGGACGACGGTGGCGCAGCGGCGGGTGATGCCATCGGTGTCATCGACGACGTTGTCGTCTCGGTCCTTGACGACGCGACCATCGATACGGCACCAGCGCAGGACGCGAGCACGACCGACACCTCGGTCGGGACCCCGGACGCTTCCGCGATCGATGCTGGGGTGACGGCAGCGTGCGATCCGACGCGCTATGTCACGGTCGGGTTGGGAGTTCGCGACATGCAGACGGGTCTGGAGTGGCAACGTTGGAGCAGCGATGGGCCGTTCGATCTCGCCACCGCCACCACCTTCTGCTCCAGCGCGGGCTGGCGCTTGCCCACGCGCGCCGAGCTCGAGGCGCTTCGTGGTCCCTCCGGCACCGGCGGCGCCTGCCCTCTCGATCCATGCGCATTTCTGGGCAACCGGTGCGCGATCTTCGCTGCGGGGCCGGGCGAAGGGCTGAACGGCGACGGACTTGCCTGGGCCGTCGATCTGATGACCGGCGGCAGCGTTCTCGCCGGTGGCGGACTCGCCGTACGTTGCGTTCGGTGACGCGGGGGGCCTCACACGGATCCTCTCGCCGTCAGGTAGTAGCGCCGCTTTGTTGATGCGGCGCGACGATGCGCCACCCCATCGGCTTTCGGGACGAACCTTCCGGATCACCGGTTGGAGGTCATGTTTGCGCGGCTCCTGCCTGGCACAGGTTGGGACGGACTGGCACATCCGGCGGGATCTCGTGGCACAGTTGGCACAAGTAAGCTGACCCCTGGGTGGCAGGGTGTTAAGTGAATTCTGAGCGCTCGTGTGCACGCGAATCCTGAGT
>JBBSDY010000479.1:0-4184 GCA_038240245.1 Polyangiales bacterium | reverse complement strand
GTGGGGGCTCAGCGTCGATCTATCGGCCTGCGTGGGATGCAATGCGTGCGTCACGGCCTGCCAGTCCGAAAATAACATTCCGGTGGTCGGCAAAGAAGAGGTGGGACGAGGACGCGCGATGCACTGGCTGCGGATCGACCGCTACTGGGAAGGCGACGAGAAAGAGATCTCGGCGACGCACCACCAGCCGGTCATGTGCCAGCACTGCGAGCAAGCGCCGTGCGAGGTGGTCTGCCCGGTGGGCGCCACCGTCCACAGCTCCGAAGGCCTGAACGACATGGTCTACAACCGCTGCGTGGGCACCAAATACTGCTCCAACAATTGCCCCTACAAGGTGCGTCGTTTCAACTTCTTCAAGTACAGCGACACCGAGACGCCGGTGCTCAAGCTGGGGCGCAACCCCGACGTCACGGTGCGCACGCGGGGCGTGATGGAGAAATGCAGCTATTGCGTGCAGCGCATCAACTCCGCGCGCATCGAGGCCGAAAAGCAGGACCGGCCCATCCACGACGGCGACATCGTCACGGCCTGCCAGCAGGCCTGCCCCGCCGGAGCCATCGTCTTCGGCAACATCAACGATCCGCACTCCAAGGTAGCCGAGCTCAAGCGAGAGCCCCACGACTACGGGTTGCTCGCCGAGCTCAACACCCAGCCTCGCACCTCGTACCTGGCCAAAGTCAAAAACCCCAATCCGGAACTGGAGGGCGATTGGTACAACCGCTGAGCGGCGCCCCTGGATCTCGCACCTCCCGCCTTCCCCTGGTGGCCGCCGGGCACACCTCGGCAACGGTGACCGATCAGATCAGCGCCGCTGTCCTCGCCAAGACGCCGAAGTGGTGGTTCCCCGCGTTCGCGGTGGCCTTCGCCTTGCTCAACCTGTTCTTGGTCTCGGTGGGCTATCTCTTTCTCAAGGGCATCGGCATCTGGGGCATCAACATGCCGGTCGCGTGGGGCTGGGACATCGTCAACTTCGTGTGGTGGGTCGGCATCGGCCACGCGGGCACGCTCATCTCGGCGGTGCTGCTCCTTCTGCGCCAGCAGTGGCGGACATCGATCAACCGCTTCGCCGAAGCCATGACGATTTTTGCCGTCGCCTGCGCCGCGCAATATCCCATCCTGCACCTCGGGCGCCCCTGGCTCTTTTTCTGGCTCATGCCCTACCCCAGCTCGATGGGGGTGTGGCCGCAATTCAGAAGCCCGCTCATCTGGGACGTCTTCGCGGTCTCGACGTACGCGACGACATCGATTCTCTTCTGGTACGTCGGGCTGGTACCCGATCTCGCCACGCTCCGCGACAGGTCGAAAAGCACGATCGCCAAGCACATCTACGGCTTCGGAGCGATGGGCTGGCGCGGCTCGGCGGCGCACTGGCACAACTACGAAGCGGCGTACTTGCTACTTGCCGGGCTCGCCACGCCTCTCGTTCTCTCCGTCCACACGGTGGTGAGCTTCGACTTCGCCGTGGGCGTCGTGCCCGGGTGGCACACCACGATCTTTCCGCCTTACTTCGTGGCCGGCGCGGTCTTCTCGGGCTTCGCGATGGTGCTGACGCTGTCGATCCCGCTGCGCAAGCTCTTCAAGCTCGAAGACTTCATCACCATCCGCCACCTCGAGAACATGGCCAAGGTGATGCTGGTGACCGGTCTCATCGTCGCCTATGGGTACCTCATCGAAATCTTCATGTCGTTCTACAGCGGCAACAAATACGACATCGCGATGATTGAGAATCGGTTCTTCGGACCCTACTGGTTTCAGTACGCGATGCTGTGGGCGTGCAACATCATCATCCCGCAGCTCTTGTGGTTCCCCCGCATTCGCACCAACGTGGTGCTCCTGTTCATCATCTCGATCATCGTGAACGTGGGCATGTGGCTCGAGCGGTTCGTCATCATCGTCACCAGCCTGCACCGCGACTTCTTGCCGTCTTCATGGGGCATGTACCACGGCACCTTCTGGGACGTTTCGACGTACCTGGGGACGATTGGCCTGTTCTTCTCGCTCATGTTTCTCTTCATTCGGTTCTTGCCGTCGATCTCCATCTTCGAGATGCGGACGATCCTTCCCGAAGCCAAGATCGAGGACAAGCCATGAGCCAGCCCAGCTCGAAGCCCAAGCTGCACGGCGTGATGGGCGAGTTCTCCGATCCGCAAGATCTCCTCGAGGCCATCGAGAAGGTCCGCGCCGAGGGCTACACCAAGCTCGACGCATATACGCCCTTTCCCATCGAAGAAGTGTGGGAGGCGATCGGCCACCACAAATCCCCCGTGCCGCTCGTCGTCTTGCTGGGCGGCATCACCGGCGGTCTTGGCGGCTTCTTTCTTCAGTACTGGGTCTCGGCCATCGAATACCCCCTCAACGTCGGCGGGCGGCCTTACAACTCGTGGCCGGCGTTCATCCCCGTCACCTTCGAGTGCACCATCCTCGGCGCCGTGCTGGCCGCCGTGGCCGGCGTCTTCATCCTGAACGGCTTGCCCGAGCCGTACCATCCTGTGTTCAACGTCCCGCGCTTCGCCTTTGCGTCGCGCGATCGCTATTTTCTCTGCATCGAGGCTATCGATCCCAAGTTCGACCCCGACACCGCCCGCAAGCTCCTGTGGGACGTGAACGCCACGGAGGTCGCCGATGTTGACCCTTGAACGCAGAAGCGGAAACCGCCACGGCGCCAAGGCCAAGGATGGGGTTGATTACACAATCCCAACCACGAATCTGGCGTCTGCTGGCGCCTTGGCGGTTCTCTGCCAACTCTTCATTTTGGGGCTGCTGGGGGCGGGGTGTCGGAACGAGATGTACGATCAGGCCAAGGCGAAGCCCTTGTCGGAGGGTGAGTTTTTTGCCAATGGGCAGAACGCGCGGCCGATACCGAACGACACCGTGGCGCGCGGTTTCTTGCGTGAGGACAAGGCGATGTTTGCGGGCATCGGTCCCGACGGTAAGTTCGTGACGGCGCTGCCCGTCAAAGTGACGCGCGAGCTCATGGAGCGTGGGCACGAGCGCTTCGACATCTTTTGCTCTCCCTGCCACGGCAAGCAAGGCAACGGGCTCGGCATGATCGTCGAGCGCGGCTTTAAACAGCCGCAAACGTTCCACTCCGACCGGCTGCGCCAGCAACCCATCGGCTACTTCTTCGATGTCATGACGCAGGGCTTTGGCCAGATGTCCAGCTACGCCAGCCAGGTGCCACCGCAGGATCGCTGGGCGATCGCCGCGTATCTGCGCGCCTTGCAGCTCTCGCAACACGCCGTGGTCGCCGAGCTGCCCGGCGACGATCGCGCCAAGCTCGCGGAGGCGAAATGAGCGGCCACCATCACGAGGATGTGCTCCCGCTGCTCGACACCTATTCGCCGCCGGCCGCGGATCTCGATCGCCTGGGTCGCACAGCGCTCATCGTCGGCGGAGCGGCGGCTCTCGCCACCCTGGGCCTGGCCTTGCTCAACCCGACGCAGTTTTTTCAGTCGTACCTGGTGGCGTTCGTGTGGGTCTTTGGCTTTGCCATGGGGTGCTTCGGGCTGATGATGCTCCACCACCTCTCGGGCGGCGCCTGGGGATTGATGATCCGTCGCATCTTCGAGGCGGCGGCGCGCACGATCCCCCTGCTCGGCGTGGCCTTCGTGCCGATCGCGCTCGGCGTCAGGGTTCTCTACCCGTGGGCGCATCGCGACGCGCAGCACGAGGGTTTCCGCGGGGCCTACCTGACGACGAACGGCTTCATCCTTCGCGCGGCCATTGCCTTCGCCCTGTGGTCGACGCTCGCGCTCGTATTCTCACGCCTTTCGCTCCAGCAAGACAAGACGGGCGCCTCCGCGTTGCGCCGCAAGATGCGCGCCGTCGCGGCGGGGGGCGTCTGTCTGCACGTCCTGCTCATGACGTTTTGCGCCATCGACTGGCTCATGTCGCTCTCCAACGGGTGGGCCTCGACGATCTACGGTTTTTACGTGATCGTCGGCCAAGTCATCTCGGCGCTCGCCTTCGTGATCCTCGTGTCGCTCTTTCTCGCCACGCGAGCTCCTCTCGAGGGGCGGTTCCGGTCGGTCCACTTCCACGACTACGGCAAGCTTCTTTTGGCCTTCACCATGATCTGGGCCTACTTCGCCGTTTCGCAGTTTCTCATCATCTGGTCGGGCAACCTCCCCGAAGAGACCAATTGGTACATGGGCCGCATGGTGGGCGGATGGAAGTGGTTCTCG
>JBBSDY010000478.1:0-4190 GCA_038240245.1 Polyangiales bacterium | reverse complement strand
GGGAATCGATGTCGAGCTGCTCGCCTTGGGTCTCCAGCCGTCCGATGGCGTAGCGGTACCACTGCATCGTGGCGCACGCTCCCACCTCGTCGAGCGTGGCGATTTGCTTCGCGAGCTCGACGCCATTGGTGAAAGAGAGCCGCGAGCCATGGGGCGTCGTGAATTGGCCGCTGGCGTCCACCGTCTGCCCATTGTCCGTCGTGCGGTAGTCGCCGGCACCGGCAAAATTCTCGAAGGCAAACCCGATGGGATCGAGAATGGTGTGACAGCCCTTCGCACACGCCAATTTCGAGTGTTGGTCCTCGAAACGTTGCCGCGTCGTCTGTCCCGTCTTGGCGGGCTCGAGCTGGGGGATGATCATCGGGACCGGTCCGATCGATCCGCAGAGCACCCGCTTCCAGATGCGATCGCCGCGGCGTGGGGGCAACGAATCGGCCTCGGCGCCTGTGTCGGCCATCAGCGCAGCTTGCATCAAGAGACCCACGCGCTGGGCGGGATCGAGCGAGATTTTCTGGAAGCTCGTGCCGGTGATCCCGCTGGCTCCATAGATCGGCGCGGTGTTGACATTGACGAACGCGAAGGGCGCCGTGAAAAGCGAGGTCAGCTTGCCGTCTCCTTGGACGAGCACGGCGTCGAGCATGGCGCCGACCTCACCGTCGAGATCCTTGTTCACCGCGGGCGACCAGAATGGGTACTTCGAGGAGTCCTTGCGAACCTCGTCGAGCCGGTCGAGCCCGAGCCACGCGCGGTGAAAAAGGCCGTAGAGGCGGCTCATGCTGGGCGCGTCGGTCAGGTAGCGGGCGACCGCGCGTGCGACATCGTCGCTGGTCGTGAGCTTGCCGGCGTCGACGTCGGCATTGAGGACGTCATCGGGGGCTCGGCCCGAGAACAAGAACGCGATGCGCGAAGCCATCTGGTAGCGCGTGAGCCGAACGATCCCTCCGCTGCTCGGCGGCTTGTCGGGACCGATTTCCCATTTGAGTAGAAAGCTAGGCGACTGGAGCATGCTCTCGATCACGACGGACAGCGATGTGGTCTCGTCAGCCCCCGCGGCGGCGGCTTCGGAGCGAAGGGTCAGCAGTTCGGCGATCTCGTCGGGCGCGAGAGGTCGGCGGTAGGCGCGCCGCCCGAAGGTCGTGACGAACCTGGTGAAGCACGCCTGGTCGACGGCACCCGGGGCGCACCCGGTGAGCTTTTTGACGTCGGACACGGCTCGCGCGGCGATGAGCTCGGAAGCGTCGACGAAATCACGCGCGTCCTTCACGCCCACGTTGCTTGGAGGAAGTACGAAGCCCGTCGCGGATGGCCCCTCGGGCGTGAAGTTGCCGGCAGGGTCGAGCGTGTCGTCGCCGAAGAGGGCGCGAATGGTCCGGGTGTATTCCCCCGGCGTGAGCCGCAGGAGCGGCATCGTCCCCACGGGCCCGGGCGTCGTGCTCGATCCCGTGTCGAGCGATCCGGGCACGCCGCCGGAACCGTCGCCATTGCCAGCCCCCCCGATCTCGCCGGTGCATCCCAGCAGCACGGCACACGCGAAAGGCGCGACGAGGTAGCGGCTCATGAACAGATGGTGACGTCAGCCTCCGGCCAAAGCTCATACGAAGCTCAAATGAGTTTGAGCCGTTTCTACGACATCAGCGCACCCAGCAGGACATGGTGCGACTCATTCGATGCGGCCTACTCACCTTTGGCTCGTTGGTTCTTGGCTGTGCAACCTCCGACGCATCGAACGATCTGCGCGGCGCGACGGACGCAGCCGCGTGGGCGGCGGAAGCAGCGAGGGCGGTATCTTCCGCGGACGGCGCGTCCGCGATGGGGCCCGAGGTTGGTGCCGTCGTCACCGATGCCGGCGCGGCCGACATCGAAGCCAGCCCGCCATTCGAGGCGTCCTCTGACGCCCCCGGGATCGCACCGCCTTCCATTGACGGTGTCGTTTTGTGGCTGGACAGTTCACGCGACGTTGCGGCCGAAGGTGGACGCGTGACCCGGTGGGGCGATCAATCCGCGATGCACAACGATGCGGCGCCACCCAGCGCGGCCGTCGCCCCCACGTTGCTTTCGGTCATGGTCAACGGTCAGCCGGTCATCCACTTCGACGCATCGCGAAAGACGGTGCTCCTGGTGCCCGATGCCGCGAGCCTTCATTTTGGCACAGCGGATTTCACGATCGAAGTGGTCGTCGGATACCGCAACAAGTCCAAGGGAGGCGTGCCCGTCGATCACCTGGACGGCTGGGGCTATGTTTTCAACAAGATGATCGGCAATCGACTGGGGGTGGGGCTGATGGGCAACTGGCCGGTCAGCGAAACGGCTTCCATCGGCTCACAGTTTGGTTGCGAGACGACCGAGCAGGGCGGCAGCCTGCTGTCGAAAGGAAACGGCTACAACGACGGCGTCATGCGTCTATGGGCCATGCGACGCGCCGGGATCACCGTCGAGCTGCGGCGCGGCGGCGCCGTCGACAGCTCGGCCAAATGGAATCCGCCCATCAACGTCGACGCGATGGGCACCCCGCCCGTGAGCATCGGAGCTCGTCTCTATCAAGGACAGACGAGCGCTTCGTTCCCTCTGGATGGCGACGTCGCCGAGATCGTGGTGGTCAAGGGCACCATCGCCGAGCCGCAGCTCACCCTGCTGGAGAGCTACCTGACCACCAAGTACGCCCTACATTGACCCCTCGTGGCTGGCTCGACCGGGGACCTTGAGCCGTCGAGCGACCCTGACATCACCATAACGAGCAGGACCCATCAGCGGCGACTGGAAAAATACCGGCTAGCCGAAGGTCAGCGAAAATGGGGAGCGTCTGCGCTACACGAACGCAACAAGAGGAATGGCCGACCCGAAGCCCGCTCGGATCTACCTGGTCGCGACGTCGGCGCATCTCGACGACAAGGCGCTCGCCATCGCCCTGCTCGCCGGGCAACCGGGCGCAGCGAGCAACCTCTGGCACAAGTACGAGCCAATGGTGCGCCGCATGCTAGCTCGAACACTGGGGCCGCAGCGAGACGTGGACGATCTTACGCAAGACGTCTTCTTGACGTTCTTCGACAAGCTTCCCGGGCTGCGCAAGCCCGAGTCCCTGCGCAGCTTTCTCATCTCGGTCACCACGTTCACCCTTCGGGCCGAGCTGCGCCGACGCTGGGTCCGCCGGATCATGCGGCTCTCGAGCGATGGCCAGCTTCCCGAAGTGGCAGAGGAGGGGCCCGATCGTGACGCGCGCGAGGCGTTGTCGCGGTTCTATCGGATTCTCGACGGGCTCAGCGCCGTCGATCGCACGGCTTTTGCGCTTCGTTACGTCGAAGGGCTCGAGCTTCTCGAAGTGGCCGAGGCAATGAGCATCTCGCTTGCCACCCTGAAGCGCCGCCTGGGGCCCATCTACGAAAAGGTCGTTGCCGAGGTGAAGCTCGATCCGCTGCTCGCGGACTACCTGCCCGTCCTCGCCACACAAGAAAGAGGCGCGTCGTGAACGACGGCCCGCACATCGAGCTCGACCGCCTGATCGGCGTCGCGCGCAAACGTCTCGACGGCGAGGACGGAGCCCACGACCGACGCGAGCGGATGGGTCGTCTTCAAATCGAGATCGACGCGCGTCGAGGCCGGCGAGCCCACCTGCGACGCTGGGCTCCGCGCATCGCAGTCGGCCTCGTCGCCGCGGCCGTCGCCGTCTTGGTTCTCGCGCCCCGGCGAGGTTCGCAACTGGCCCTCGAAGTGGTGCACGGAACGCTTGCCTCCACTGGTTATAT
Source organism: Polyangiales bacterium (assembly GCA_038240245.1). Classification (GTDB taxonomy): domain Bacteria; phylum Myxococcota_A; class Polyangia; order Polyangiales; family Polyangiaceae; genus DASWDH01. The sequence goes on along the minus strand of JBBSDY010000478.1, from coordinate 450 downwards.
CCAATCGATGGACCGGGGCGGCGCCGAGCTGCGCTTCTCCGATGGCACCCGGGTGAGCCTCCAGGACGACACGCGGTTGCGTGTCTCGGCCATCTCTCGCGTGGGTGCACAATTGCTTCTCGAGAACGGGAGCTCTCACGTGTCCGTGGTGCACACGCCCAGGGCAGAGTGGGCCGTCGAAGCAGGCCCCTACGAAGTCGTCGTCACCGGAACCGAGTTCGACGTCTCGTGGTCGGCCGCCGACGAGGTCTTCGAGCTCCGCATGCAGCGCGGCTCGGTGCTCGTGCGCGGGCCGCTGCTTCCCGCGGGCGCCACGGTGAGCACCGATCAGTCTCTTCTGGTGCGGTTGCGCGACGGCCAGGCGCAATGGACGACGAGGCGCGCCACCGGCTCGTCCGCTGCGGCACCCGAACCATCCTTGCCCGCCATGGACGAGACGATCAGCTCGGG
>JBBSDY010000477.1:0-4191 GCA_038240245.1 Polyangiales bacterium | reverse complement strand
GGCCGGCATGCGCATGTAAGTCATGCCCGGGGCGCGAAGGCGCACCACCGTGGTGACGTAGTTGATGCCGCCCATGATGGTCGCGATGCCGGTCACGAAGAGCGCTCCCACGACCAGGCTCTGCCCCCAGCCGGGCGTGCCGACGTTGGTGGAAAGCGGCGCATACGTCGTCCAGCCCGCGGCAGCCGACCCGAGCTGCACGAAGAACGACGCGATGACCATGAGCTGCGAGACGAGGAACGTCCAGAACGACAGCATGTTGAGCAGCGGGAAGGCCATGTCCCGCGCGCCGATCATGAGCGGAATGCAGAAGTTGCCGAACGCGCCGATCATGATCGGCGTGATGGCAAAGAAGATCATGATGAGGCCGTGCATCGTGAAGATGGTGTTGTAGTTGGCCGGGGTGACCGCACCGTTCGAGTTCGGAAAGAGCAGGCCGCCCACCGCGGGAACGGGCTCACCCGGAAAGGCCCACTGCCAGCGAATCAGCATGGCCAGACCGCCGCCGAAGGCGAGAAACAAGAGACCCGCCCAGAGAAACTGCTTGGCGATGACCTTGTGATCGGTCGAAAAGAGGTACTTTTTGACGAAGGACGTCGGCTCGGGATGAATGTGTTGCAGTTCCATGATCAGTTCCTGGCCCGCCATTCCCAACCCCAGTGGGCTTCGTTGTCTTTCGCGTCGAACCCGCGCGCGGCGATGGCCGACTGCTCGGCCGCCCATGTCTTGAACTCCTCGGGCGTCAGGATGGTGAGCATGCCCTTCATCTTGTAGTGGTTCACGCCGCAGTGCTGCGCGCAGGCGATGTCGAACTCGCCCGTTTCTTTCGCCTGAAACCAGAGGCGGTTGATCATGCCGGGCATGGCGTCTTGCTTGATGCGCAGGTTGGGCAGATAGAAGCTGTGAATGACGTCGGGCGAGGCCATCTGCAACAGCACGGGTACGCCGACCGGAACGCGGATGTCGTTCAGCGTGATGATGTCGTCGGCGGTGTTGAATTTGCCGTCGGGCCCCGCGTAGCGCGCGTCCCATGCCCACTGGTGCGCGTTGATCTCGATCTTGACGGCCTGCGCGTTGTTCTCGACCGAGTTGTGGTTCCAGAAGGTGCGAAAGGTGTCCGTCGTTGAGTTGTAAAAGAGGTTGCCGTCGACCACGAAGAAGATGACCGCCGAGAGCCCGAGCGCCGTCTTCATCGAGTGCTTGGAGTCGCCGTGGTCGTATTCGGCCTCGTGCTTTTCGTCGTGCTTGAAGCATGCGAGCACCATCCAGCCCACCATGATGACGAACAGGATGATGACGAACAGCCCCGTCACCTGGATGAGCCAGTCGATGTGGTGGCCGTACTCGGAAACATCGCGCGGAAGCCCCCACCCGGCCTCGGGTTTGGGATCTGCGTGCGCGAGCTTGGCGAGGACGAGCGCCGCCGCTCCCCCCAGGCTGCCCGTGATGGTCAGGTTACGCCGAGCGCTGCGGTTCATGGCGACACTTCTCCGTGTACGTTCATCTCCTCGCGGGCGCGCTCCGCTTCGACCTTGCGGAAGATGCGAACGACGACGGTCGCCACGAGGTAAGGCGTCAACATCATTCCACCGAGAAGGAGCGCGAGCGAGATGCCGCCCCCACTGCGCGTCGCGCACGAAGGGCAAGCCAGCGCGGCCCGCGAAGCAAGAACGACGAGCACGCCGCTCGCCCAGGCGTGCATCTTGGTCGTCACCATGGAAGTCGCCTCCACGCGCCCTCGGCGATGAGGATCAAGGCGTAGAAAGCCGGGATCGACATGGGGATGGCCACGGTCATCTTCATGATGCGGGTCTCGTACTTCAAATGCATGAAGAAGAGGCCCACGCAGGTGGCCTTGACCAGCGCGAGGCCCGAGAGCGCGATGAAGAGAGGCGTCTTGGCCACGCCCAGGTAGACGATGCCGACCTCGAGGACGGTCAGAACGAAGAGGACGACGAAGATCGTCCAATACTCTTTGCGGTTGACGTGCGCCATGTCGGGCTATTGGGTGGGAGTTGAAGGGACCAGATACACGAACGTAAAGACGATGATCCACACCAGATCGACGAAGTGCCAGAACAGCCCGGCGATCTCGATGTGGTTGTGCTTGCCACCCTCGAACTGACCGAGCAGGGCGCGGATGAAGATGACGGTGAGGTAGATGACACCGGTCAGCACGTGGCAGCCGTGAAACGTGGTGATGAGGTAGAACGTGCTCGCGTAAGCGGAGTGCCCGAAGACGAGCCCCTCGTCGACGAGCCCCGGTCCGCCGATGCCGAAGTACTCTTTGTACTGGCCGCAGAGAAAGAGCGCGCCCCCCAGGATGGTGAGGCCCAAAAACATGAGCATCTCTTTGCGCTTGTTCTCGACGGCGGCGGCGTGGGCGAGCACCATCGTGACACTGGAGCAGATGAGCAGGAAGGTCAGGCCGGCCGTGAAGTTGATGCCGAGCTCGGGCTCGCCGGGGTGGTGCCACTGGGTGCTCTGGCCGCGAAGGATGCCGTAGCCGAGCAGCAGTCCGCCGAACGACAGCGCGTCCGAGCAGAGAAAGAACCACATGCCGATCTTGCCGAGCGTTGCGCTGCCGAGCTGCGCGTCGGGCGGCCATTCGACCTCGCCGTGCGGGTCGTGTCCGTGATCGTGACCGTGCTCGTCATGAGCGGCCTCGTGCAGGGCTTCCTTGTCGCTGGCGACCGATGTGCTCATGGCCTGGTGGAGCTGGTGCTGAAGCTCGGACAGAGGGTGGACAAATTTCCTTGTGTTCTCAGCTGATACGAGCCCCCTCGTTAGTACGCGAGGTTTCGGGCGGCAAGAGTTAATTTCCGCGAAAATTGTGCGCGGGCACCGGTTTGCTCGGCCCACTCTTATCCGCTAAACCGGCGCCGTGTCCATACCTTCGCCGAAGACCGACGGGCCCCTGGTCATCGCGGGAAGAACGCTCCAGCGTCTGGCGGCCCGACTTTTTGGCAGCCCCATCTTCTGGACGTTTTTCGTGGCCCTCGCTTTTAGCTTGCCCCTGGCGCGCGTGCTCCGAGCCAAAGTGCCACCGCACCTGCCGGTGTTGGGGAGGATTTCCGACTTCGAGCTCGTCGATCAAAACGAGCGGCCCTGCGGAACGACCGAGCTCCGGGGCCGGGTGTGGTTGGCGAGCGCGATCGAGACGACCTCGGGATCGACGGCCGACCAGCTCGCTACCGAGCTGGGGAAAATCCAGCGGCGAGTCGACAACTTGGGCTCGGCCTTTCACCTGGTGACGCTGGGGCTCGATCCCGCGATCGACACACAGCCCGCCCTGCTCGAGTTCACGCGCCACCGCCGCGTCAGCCCGCGCATCTGGAGCTTTCTCAGCGGCGACGCCGACGCCGTTCGCAACGCTCGTCAGGCTCTCGGTCTGCGCGTGGAAGGCGGCGAGCCAACGGCCGCTGCTCCGGGCGGCCCGCTGGCCGTGATTTTGGTCGACGCCCAGATGCGCGTGCGCGGCCGATACGACCTCTCCAACCCCGAGGCCATCGACACGCTGCTCTATCACACGGGCCTCCTCGTCAACCGCGGCGATTAAAGCCTACAACCTCGCCGGGATCGCGCGCCGCCGAGACCCTTGCTACGCCGGGCCTGGTTTGCTACCAACGGCCCCGATGATCTCCACCGGCCATGGCCCGCGGATACTAGGCTCGATTCTCGCAACGCTGGCCCTCGCGGGCGCCTCGGCGGGGCTCGTCGCTTGCCAGGATCCGGTCATGACCAAGTCGATGACCCTCGGCGGCAAGCGCGTCTCGGCCGAGACGCTCGAAGAAGGCCGCGAGGCTTACACGCACTATTGCCGCGCTTGCCATGGCGACAAGGGTGACGGGCGCGGTCCGGCGGCGCTCGGTCTGCGACCGCCGCCGCGCGATTTTTCACAGGGCAAGTTCAAGTTCGCCGCGGTCGAGAGCGGCTCGCTCCCCAACGACGACGACTTCCGCCGCATCGTTAAGAAGGGTCTGCACGGCACGGCGATGCTCCAGTGGGACGTGCCCGATCAAGAGCTCAAGTACATCATCCAGTACGTCAAGACCTTCTCTCCCAAGTGGCAGAAAGAGAAGCCCGGCGCTCCCATCGTCGCGCCGCCCGATCCGTGGGCAGGCCAAGAAGCAGCCGCCATTCAGCGCGGCAAAGAACTCTATCACGTGACCACGCAGTGCGCGGGCTGTC